>NZ_JBFUJD010000009.1:0-96762 GCF_056401555.1 Caulobacter sp. P4_E5 | reverse complement strand
CCTCCTCACCCGTGCAASGGGGGAGGTGGCGCGGCGCGGATACGCGCCGTGACGGAGGGGGCGCTCTCCACACAACAAAAAACCGCCCGGGATCGCTCCCGGGCGGCTTCTTCGTACCAGCCCCTAGAACTGGATATTCGCGCCCACGAACACCGTCCGGCCGCTGGTGGTGTAGTTCCACAGTCGCTTGGCCCCGACGTCGCCGAAGCCGTTGTTGTAGCTGTTGACCTGCTCCTCGCGCTCGTCGGTCAGGTTGATGGCGTCCAGCGACAGGCGGATGCGCGGGGTCAGCTGATAGAAGGCCGCCGCGTCGACATAGGTGGTGGCGTTGAAGCCGCCGCTGTCGATCAGATAGTCCGAGCGGTAGTTGGCCGAGACCCGCCCGCCGTACTTGGCGGTCTCGTAGTACAGCGTGGCGTTGGCGTTGACGTCCGAGAGGCCGAAGATGTCGCTCTTCTGCGGCTTGCCGTTGATCAGGTTGGTGGTCTCGCTGTCGATCAGGGTCAGGTTGGCCACCGCGCCCAGGTTCTTCAGCGCGCCCGGCAGGAAGAAGAAGTCGCTCTGGGCGCTCAGCTCCAGGCCGGTTAGCTTGGCGGTGTTGAGGTTCACCTGGCGGGTGTAGGTCGACACGTTGGTCGAACCCGTAATGCCCGGATAGAGGCCCTCGGCCAGGCCGGTGCTGGAATAGCTGACGTTGTTGGTCGTCTGGCTGGCGACCAGGCCGTCGATGCTCTTGTGGAACACGCCGGCCGTCAGCATGCCGACGCTGCCGAAGTACCATTCGGCCGACAGGTCGAACTCGTCCGACTTGTAGGGGTCGAGGTTGGGGTTGCCGGTCGAGACCGAGACGTTCGTCCCGTCGACGGCGATCGTGCCGTTCATGGCGTAGGCGCCCAGGGCCGGGCGGTTGATGTTGCGGGCGGCGGCGACGCGGATCTGGAACTGGTCCGAGACCTCCAGCACGGCGTTGAACGCCGGCAGCACGCCCGAATAGCTCTTCTTGGCCGTGGTCGGGGTGTTGACGCCCTTGACCGCCATGACGCCCGACGAGGTCAGCTTGGTGTCGTAAGCCCGCAGGCCGGTGTTGCCGCGCACCGGCTTGCCGAACAGCGAGCCCTTCCAGTCCAGCTGCAGGTAGCCGGCCGTGGTGTTCTCCTCGACCTGGTAGATCGACTTGGGCGCGCCCAGGGTGCGGGTGACGCCATAGGCGGCCAGGGCCTTGTCCCAGTCGACATTGACCCACGACTGGTCGTCGTGCTGGTCGAAGATCGTGTAGTAGCTGGTGACCTTGTCATCCAGCGTGCCCTTCTCCCAGGCGGTCTTGTTCAGGTCGTCGGTGGCCTGGCTGTAGCCCGAATTCTTGAAGCCGCGATACGAGGCGCCGCCCTTCAGGGTGAGATCGTCGTTGAAGGCCCAGGCCCCGTTCAGCTCGCCGTTCTTCAGCTTGGTGCTCTGGTAGGTGGCCGAGAAGTCGATCTCGTGGGCCCGGTAATTGTTCGGGTCGGTGGTGTTCCACTTGTAGGTGTTGTGGCCGGTGTCGCCGCGATAGTCGGTGATCAGGCCGCCGAACGCTTCGGTGTAGAACTTGTCCGAGATCGGAATGTCGTAGTCCGAGGTCTCTTGGCCCAGATGGCCGTCGATGGTCAGCTTGTCGGTGACCTTCCACTCGCCGGTCAGCACCAGCTGGTCGAAGGTGTTCTTGGTCTGCTGGCGACGGGTCTCGGTGGCGAAGACGGTGTTGTCGACGTCGGCGTACACGACGCTGTTATAGCGGTCGTACTGGATCGAGTTCAGCACCGGCGGCGGGCTGACCAGGGTCCCCGAGTGCGGGGTGGCCGCGCCCAGGATGGTCGAGTTCAGGGTGGCGCGGGTGGCCAGGCTGTTCTCGCTGCGGTCGTTGGTGAACTTGCCGTGCAGGGCGTCGAGCGTCAGGGTGACGTTCTCGACGGGGCGCCATTGCACCGCGCCGGTCACGCCCAGGCGCTCCTGGTCGGAACCCCAGACGGTCAGGCGGTTGCCGCGCTGGAAGATCAGCTCGCCGTTGGTCGCCTTGGCCTGGTCGGCGGCGCTGAGGTTGACGACATTGGCGGCCAGGGCCTTGGTCGTCGGGGCGGCATAGGTGTTGTAGCCCTGCTCCTGCGTCTTGCGCTTGGAATAGGCGACCGAGACCAGGACGCCGAACTTGTCGTCCCAGTTCTTGCTGATCATCGCCGCGCCGCGCGGCTGGAAGTCCTTGGTGGCGCTGTTGGTGCCGCCTTGCAGCGACAGGGCGGCCTTGGTCCCCGAATAGTCGAACGGCTTGGCGGTGTAGAGGCCGACCGTGCCGGCCATGCCGCCTTCGTCCTGCTCGGCCGAGAACGACTTGCGCACGTCGACCTTCGAGAACAGGTCCGAAGCGAAGATGTTGAAGTCGAAGGCCCGGTCGCGCGAGGTCTGGCCGCGGCTGTCCATCGGCGAGTCGACATTGCCCAGCACTTCCATGCCGTTCAGCTGGACGCGGGTGAAGTCGGGGCCCAGACCGCGCAGGCTGACGCGACGGCCTTCGCCGCCTTCGCGGTTGATGGCCACGCCCGGCAGGCGCTGCAGCGACTCGGCCAGGTTCAGGTCGGGGAACTTGGCCATGTCCTCGGCGACGATCACGTCCGAGACGATGGCGCTGGTCCGCTTGGCCTCGCGGGCCGCGCCCAGTGACTTGCGGAAACCGGTTACCACGATGGCGTCGACGGCGTCGGCCGGCTCGGCGGCGGGAGCGGCGGCGGGCGTTTCGGCGCCGGCGTGGGCGGCCGTGACCAGGACGGCGAGCGCCAGGTTCGCCGCGCCCGCCAGGAGCGCGATCTTGGTGCGAGACATAAGGATACCCCTTGTACTGTCGCCGGCTGGGAGCCCTGTCAGGGAGCCGACGTTTGGGCGGCGTTAGGGGCGGTCGATGACCTCGGCGTCTCGGTTCCGTTAAAGCTTGATGACAGCGTCACCATGGAACGCCCCTGGCGACGTCAAACCGTCATGGGCTAGGGCTATGGCGACGCTCTGTACCGGAGACGCCCATGCTTAGCCTGCTTGCCGCCCTGGCCCTGGCCGCCGCCCCCTGCCCCGCCTCGGACGAGAGCCCGGCCTGCGCGCGCCAGCGGATGGACGCCCTGCGGATGACCGACCTGCTCACGGTGGGCACGCACAATTCCTACAAGCTGCTCCCTCCAACGGACGAGATGGCGGCCATGGTCGCCGCGCGCGGCCAGGCGGCGCTGGGGATCGACTACGGCCATCGTCCGCTGGCGGAGCAGTTGGACGCCGGAGCCCGCCAGCTGGAGCTGGACGTCGTCGCCGATCCCGACGGCGGCCGCTACGCCAAGCCCCTGACGGTGTTCGGCGGCGGGACGACCTTCACGCCCGCCGTCGCGGCGGCGATGGCCAGGCCGGGCTACAAGATGATCCACATGCCCGACGTCGACTTCCGCTCGTCGTGCACGACGTTCGTCGCCTGCCTGAAGGAGATCCGCGCCTGGTCGGACGCCCATCGCGACCATGTGCCGATCATGATCCTGATCAACGCCAAGGACGGTCAGGCGACCATCCCCGGCGGCGTCATTCCCCTGGCCTTCACCGAGCCCCTGTTCGACGCCCTCGACGCCGAGGTCCGCTCGGTGTTCGGTGAGGACCGGCTGATCACCCCCGACCAGGTGCGCGGCAAGGCCGCCACGCTGCGTGAGGGCGTTCTGGCGGGAGGGTGGCCAAAGCTGGCCGACGCCCGCGGCAAGGTGTTCTTCGCCCTCGACGAAAGCCCGGCCAAGGTGGCGGTCTATCGCGGCCAGCGCGCCTCGCTGGAAGGCCGAGCGATGTTCGTCAACACCGACGAGGCCTCGCCCGCCGCCGCCTATCTGACCCTGAACGATCCGATCGCCCAGAAGGACCGCATCGCCGCCGCCGTGAAGGCCGGCTTCATGGTCCGCACCCGCGCCGACGCCGACACCTGGGCCGCGCGCGCCAATGATCCGCGCCAGCGCACGGCGGCCCTGACCAGCGGCGCCCAGTATGTCTCGACCGACTACATGTGGGCCGATCCGCGCCTGCCGGGCGGCTACACGGTGCGGCTGACCGGCGGCGACGTCGCCGCGTGCAATCCGGTCCGCGCGGCCAAGGCCTGCGACGGCCTGGCGATCGAGGCCCTGCCCGGCGCGCCGCAGCGCGGCTATCTCGCCCCCGCCGCCCGACCCGACCTGACCCAGGTGCTGGCCCCGCCGCCCGCGCCCGGCTCGCCCCGCGCCGTGGCCGACGCGGCGGTCTTCGACCAGACCCGCGCCCTGAAGGACACGCCGCGCTGGGCCCTGGCCACGGCCGACGTCAAGGGCACGGCCTTCGAGCACTTCGAGACCGTGCTGGGCGTGCGCCTGACGCCGGAGACCGCGCCGATCCTCAACGCCCTGCTGGAACGGGCCGGCGATGACCGCTCGGTGATCGGTCTGGCCAAGGACCACTGGGGAACCAAGCGCCCCTATATCGGCAAGGACGCCGCGGCGGTCTGCGAGCCCAAGCGGCCCGACCTGGCGACCAATCCCGACTATCCGTCCGGCCACGCCGCCTTCGGCGAGCACGTGGCGATGATCCTGGCCGAGGTGGTTCCGTCCCGCGCCGACGCCCTCTACGCCCGGGGCCGAGAATACGCCGAGAGCCGCTGGATCTGCGGTTCGCATACGGTCAGCGCCGCCGAGGCGGGGTTGGTGTCCGGGGCGGTGATCTACGGCGCCGAGCACGCGTCGGAGGCGTTCCGGCGGGACATCGAGATGGCCCGGGCCGAAGTGGCGGCGGTGATGGCGGCGGCGAAGTAGTTTCCCTCTCCCCTTGCGGGAGAGGGTGGCCCGCGAAGCGGGGCGGGTGAGGGGTCGATGGAAGAGACCACCGCGACAGCGGACGCCGCTGAGCACCAAGCCGACAGGACTATCGACCCCTCATCCGGCCCTTCGGGCCACCTTCTCCCGCAAGGGGAGAAGGAAGCAAAAACGCCGCCCGAGGTCTCCCCCGGGGCGGCGTCATCAGTTCTAGCGACGGGCCAACCCTAAGCCGGCGTCAGAACCTCGTTGCGCACGAGGGCCGCATAGGTGTCCATCAGGTCCAGCGACAGCTTGGCCGGGGTGAACTTGAATTCGCCGATTTCCGAGACCGGAGTGACTTCGGCGGCGGTGCCGACGATGAAGCACTCGGTGAAGGTCGACAGCTCTTCCTTCTGGATGTGGCGCTCGACGACCTCGATCCCCTTGTCCTTGGCCAGGCCGATCACCGTGCGGCGGGTGATGCCGTCCAGGAAGCAGTCGGGCTTGGGGGTATGAAGCACGCCGTCCTTGACGAAGAACACGTTGGCGCCGGTCGCCTCGGCCACGTAGCCGCGATAGTCCAGCATCATCGCGTCGGCATAACCGTCTTTCTCGGCGGCGTGCTTGGAAATGGTGCAGATCATGTAGAGGCCGGCGGCCTTGGCCGCGACCGGGGCGGTCTTCGGGTCGGGACGCTGGTACTTGGCCCAGGTCAGGCGGATGCCCTTGGCCTTGGTGGCCGGATCGAAGTAGCTGGGCCATTCCCAGACGGCGATGGCGACGTGGATCTTGGTCTGTTGCGCCGAAACACCGATCATTTCGCTGCCGCGCCAGGCGATCGGGCGCACATAACAATCGGTGAGACTATTCTTGGCCGCCGTCGCCTTGCAGGCCTCGTCGATCTCGGCCACGCTGTACGGGATCTTGAAATCGAGGATCTCGGCCGACTTGAACAGGCGCTCGGTATGCTCGGTCAGCTTGAAAATCTCGCCGCCGTACATCCGTTCGCCTTCGAAGACGGACGAGGCGTAGTGAAGGCCGTGCGTCAATACGTGCACCTTCGCCTCGCGCCAGGGAATGAGCTGGCCGTCCAGCCAGATCCATCCGTCACGATCGTCGAAGGGAACCAGAGACATCGGTCCAAGACCTCCTTATTGAAAACCCGGCTCTTAGACGCCCCGAGGCAGGGCGCGTCAAATAAAATGGACTCCTCGCGATGATAGCCCCGCTACAGCCTGGCTCGGACGATCCCCGTCTGATCCTCCGTGAGGAGGAACTGGACGGCGGGCTGGAGTTGATCCTGCTGGCCGAGGCCTCGCTGTGGGCCGCGGTGGACACGGTGCTGGAGGCCGAGACCCTGGGCCTGGGCCGTTCGCACTGGCGCGCGGCCTTCCTGCTGCGCCGCCGGCCGGGCATCGGGGTGCAGGACCTTTCCAAGCTGACCAGCCTGTCGAAACAGGCCGCCAGCCGCACCCTGGCCGACCTGCAGAAGGCCGGCCTGGTCGAACGCGCTTCGGGCGACCTGGACGGCCGCCGCCGCCCCGCGACCCTGACCCCCGAAGGCGTGGCCTTCGAGCAGCGTACGGCCGAACGCCTGCGCGCCCTGCTGGCCCGCGCCTATCGCACGGGCGGGCTGGACGGGGTGGCCGGCACGCGGCGTATTCTGGCCGCCCTGGCGGGCTCGCGACAAGGCGCGGGCCGACGCCCAACCTCATGATGGCGACCCCATGACCCCGGAAGAGCGCCGCGAGCGTCACATCCTGGTCGTCGACGACGACGACCGCCTGCGTAAGCTGATCAAGGAGTTCCTGGGCCGGGCCGGTTTCCGCGTCACGGCCGCGTCCAGCGCCGCCGCCGCCGACCGCCTGTTCGGGGCTCTGGACTTCGACCTGATGGTGCTGGACGTGATGATGCCCGGCGAGGACGGCTACGCCTTCACCAAACGCCTGCGGGCCAAGGGCGGCGAGAGCGGCCGCACGCCGATCCTGATGCTGACCGCCCGCGACCAGACCGCCGACCGCATCGAAGGCCTGTCCAGCGGCGTCGACGACTATCTGGGCAAGCCGTTCGAGCCGCAGGAACTGCTGCTGCGCATCGAGGCCATCCTGCGCCGCTCGGCCGCCCGGCCGGTCGGGCCCAAGGCGCTGCTGCTGGGCCGCTGCACGTTCGAGGCCGAGCGCGGCGAGCTGACCTGCGACGGCGAGTCCGTGCGCCTGACCGAGGCCGAGGTCACCCTGCTGCGCCGCCTGGCCCGCTCGGCCCACGAGCCCGTCGACCGCCTGGAGCTGGCCCGCGACACCGCCGACGCCACCGGCCGCGCCGTCGACGTCCAGGTCACCCGCCTGCGCCGCAAGATCGAGCCTGACCCGAAGAACCCGCGCTACCTGCAGACCGTGCGCGGCGTGGGCTATCGGCTGGCGCCGGATTGATTGATGCGCCTGCGCACCAAGCTCTATATCCCTCGCGCCATCAAGCGGCTGCTGCCCACCACCCTGTTCGGGCGCAGCCTGCTGATCATCATCCTGCCGGTGGCGGTGATGCAGATCGCCGTGACCTGGGCGTTCTTCGACGCCCATTGGCAGTCGGTGACCAGCAAGCTGTCCGAGGGCCTGGCCGGCGACATCGCCTGGGCCGTGCAGTCCTACGAGGACGACCCCAGCCCCGCCGCCGTCGACAAGCTGGCCAAGCGGGCCGAGGACTCGATGTCGCTGTCGATCGCCTTCCAAAGGGGCAAGAGGCTCCCGACCAGCCATCGGCCGTCGCTGTTCGCGGCCCTGGACCGCTCGCTGCAGAACGCCCTGGAGGACCGGCTCGACAACCCGTTCTGGTTCGATACCACCCGCTACACCGCCTATATCGACATCCGGGTGCAGGTGAAGGGCGGGGTCCTGCAGATCTACGCCCTGCGCGACCGGGCCTACGCCACCCAGGGGCACATCTTCATCCTGTGGATGGTGGTGGCGACCATGCTGCTGACGGCGATCGCCATCCTGTTCATCCGCAACCAGGTGCGGGCCATCGAGCGCCTGGCCGACGCCGCCGACGCGTTCGGCCGGGGCGAGGACCACGACTTCAAGCCGCACGGCGCGCGCGAGGTGCGTCAGGCGGCCCAGGCGTTCATGGCCATGCGGGCCCGCATCGTCCGCCACATCGAGCAGCGCACCGCCCTGCTGGCCAGCGTCAGCCACGACCTGCGCACGCCGCTGACCCGCCTGAAGCTGGAAATGGCCATGTCCGAACCCAGCGAGCAGCTCGACGCGATGAAGGGCGACCTCTCCGAGATGGAGCACATGATCGACGAGTACCTGGCCTTCGCCCGCGGCGAGGGCGGGGAAGCCGCGCAGGTGGTCGATCTGTCGGACCTGGTCGAGGGCGTGGTGGCCGACGCCGAGCGCACCGGGGCGGCGATCGAGACCGAGATCACCCGCGGCCTGGAGGCGCGCGTGCGGCCGCTGGCCTTCCGCCGGGCCCTGGCCAACCTGATCGACAACGGCGTCGCTCACGCCCGCCGGGTCAAGGTCACCACCGCCGAACGCCTCACCGGCGGGGTCGAGGTCGCCGTCGACGACGACGGTCCCGGCATCCCCGAGGACCGCTACGAGGAGGCGTTCAAGCCGTTCTCGCGCCTCGACGAGTCCCGGAACCAGAACGAGAAGGGCGTCGGCCTGGGCCTGGCCATCGCCCGCGACATGGCGCGCGGCCTGGGCGGGGACCTGGTGCTGTCGCGCTCGGAGATGGGCGGATTGAGGGCGTCGATCCGGTTGCCGGGGTGAGGACGCCTCTCCTCCCCCGCGATGCGGGGGAGGTGGCCCAGAGGGCCGGAGGGGGCTAACGCGGCCTACGCCCAGCTTGCCCCCTCAGTCGCTCCGCGACAGCTCCCCCGCTCGCGGGGAAGCATCTGCTTCTAGACCCCCGCCCCGATCTTCTTCAGCTGTTCGGCCATCTGTTTCAAGCGCTTGTCCAGCTCGGCCATGGTGCGGTTGAGGGCGCCCTCGTCGTCGCGCCAGACCTGGACCACGCGGGCCCAGACGGCGGTCATGGCCAGCAGACGTGGAGCGGTGGCCTCGACCCCGGCGGCTTCCAGGACGGCGCGGGCGATGCGCGGGAAGCGGGCCGCCGAGGCCATGACCCCCTCGCCCTTGGCGACGGCGATCAGGGCGGCGCGGTGCGGCTCCATGGCTTCCAGGCGCGCCATGGCCGCGTCGAACAGGCGGTCGTGGGTCTCCGAACCCTCCGGATAGTCGACGCCCAGCGCCGCGCGGTCGAAGCGGGCCGAGAGGTGGGCCAGCACGGCGGCCTTGCCGTTGGCCCGACCGTAGAGCTCGGCGAACGGGACATCGGCCTTCACCGCGATATCGCGCAGGGAGACGGCCGGCCACGGCTTGTCGGCGGCCAGGGCGAGCGCGGCGTCGGCGGCGCGATCGAGAATGTCGTCGGTCATGGCGAAGAGATGGGGATAGTACGGCCCGCTCAGCAAGCCCCCACCTGACCGCTACGCGGTCGTCCGCCCCCGGAGGGGGCGGAAGGTTGGCGCGCGTCCTTCTTCCCCCTCCGGGGGAGGAGCGCGAAGCGCGGAGGGGGCCGGTGTCAGCCGCCCAGTTCCTTCGACCGGACCACCGCCGCGTCCATGGCCTTGGGCAGCAGGTCGCCAAAGCCGCCGTCGCCCATCAGCACCGCCAGCGCCGCTGCCGTGGTGCCGCCGGGCGAGGTGACCTGCTTGCGCAGCTCGGCCGGTTCCTCGCCGGACTTTTCCATCAGCGCCGCCGCGCCGATGATCGTGGCGCGGGCCAGCTTGGCGCTGTCGGCCGCGTCCAGCCCCTGGGCGGCGCCGGCCGCTTCCAGGGCCTCGACGAAGGCGTAGAGATAGGCCGGGGCCGAGCCCGAGACGGCGGTGGCCGCGTGCATCAGCTCTTCGCTGGCCAAGTCGACCACGGCGGCGACCGGCGCGAACAGGGCGTGAGCGGCGGCGCGGGCGGCGTCATCCTCGGCGAAGATGCTGGCCGCGCCCCGGCCGATGGCGACGGCGGTGGTCGGCATCACCCGCGCCACGCGCCGGCCGCCGAACGCTTCTGCGATGTCGGCCGCGCGGACGCCGGCGGCGATCGAGACGATGATGGCGTCGGGGGCCAGATGCGGGACCACGTCCTTGACCGCCTCGCGCCAGATCTGCGGCTTGACGGCCAGCAGCACGGTCTTGGCGGCGGCCAGGGCTTCCAGCGGTGGATTGACCGACACGTTGCCCAGGAGAGCGGCGTCGACGTTCGGATCGCGGACGATCAGGTCGGCGGCGGCGAACGCGCCCGCGCCGCGCCAACCATCGATCAGGGCGCCGCCCATGCGGCCCGCGCCGAGGAGAAGGATGGGGGTCATGACGCACCTCGATCTCTACCCTTCTCCCCTTGCGGGAGAAGGTGGCCTGCGAAGCAGGTCGGATGAGGGGTTTCTCGGCGGAACAGACGGCCACTGAGGCGATCGCCAGCGCGACCCCTCATCCGTCGCTTCGCGACACCTTCTCCCGCAAGGGGAGAAGGGAAGTCCAGCCCTTAAGCCTGGCCGACGGTCTCGAACATGCAGGCGGCCATCGCCTCGTCCGGGGTCTTGGCGCCCTGGAGCAGGAATTCGAAGGCCGGGAAGAAGCGGTCGGCGGCTTCCACCGCCGCGTCGATCATCGAGGCGGCCTGGGCCATGGTCGGGCGCTCGCCGGCCGGCAGGGCCAGGGCGTGGCGGAACACGACCTCGCCGTCGTCGGTCCAGACCTCGAAGTGGCCCAGCCAGACGCGCTGGTTGATCAGGGCCAGCAGCTCATAGGCGTTGGTGCGCTTGGACTTCGGCGCACGCATGTCCAGCGACAGGCACAGCTGCAAGCAGTCGGCCTCGGGACGCCAGGCGAACCACAGCTCGTAGTCCTTCCAGTCGCCTTTCAGCGCGAAGGCCAGGTCGCCGTCTTCGGTGCGGTCGAAAGTCAGGTTTTCAGCGGACAGGACGTGCTCGACCACCTCGAGAGGATCGAGGGCCAGCAGGACGTCGTCGTCTTCCGGTTGGGTATCCATGAAAAACCTACGTCCCCGCCAGCGAGGCGGGGGTTAGCCCCGCCGTGAATCGCTCACGTACCAGGGACACTAATCTGCTTCGCGGCGTTCGTCTCAACCCGCTTCACGTCGGGCGCGAGCGGTGATTCGCCTAATCGGCCGAAGGCGCGGCCTTCTTGGCCGGCGCTTTCTTGCTGGCCTTGAGGCTAGCGACCTCTTCGCGAAGGGCCGCGACCTCGGCCTTCAGGGCCTCGAAATCGTCGCGGCGGATCAGGTCGAACTCGGCCGCCAGGCGATCGGCCTGAGCCCGCATCGCGGTCTTCGCCTCCTCGCCGGCCGTCTGGGCGATGCCCATGGCCGCCTGGGTCAGCTTGGCGAATTCGTCGAGGAAGGGGTTCTGGCTGTGCATCGCGGTTCCGAGAGGCCCGATGGGTGGGCCAGCCGTCCTTATATGGGAAACGGGGGATGAAAGCGAAGCCCGAACCCTATAGATCTGCGACCATCTGTCCCGCACGGAGCCGTACGGCGTGATCTTTCCGAACATCGATCCCGTAGTCCACATCGGCCCCTGGGCCCTGCAATGGGGGCCGCTGGCCCTGCGCTGGTACGCCCTGGCCTATGTGGCGGGCATCCTGCTGGGCTGGCGCTACGCCATTCGCCTGACCCGAACCGCCAGCCTGTGGGGCGGCCGGGCGCCGACCGCCACGCCGCTGCAGATCGACGACCTGGTGCTGTGGATCACGCTGGGCATCATCGCCGGCGGCCGCATCGGCTACATCCTGTTCTACATGCTGCTGAACCAGGACCAGCGGATCTGGCTGGCGGCCCACCCGCTGGACGTCGTCAAGATCTGGGAAGGCGGCATGTCGTTCCACGGCGGCTTCCTGGGCGTTTGCGCCGCGATCGCCCTGTTCGCGCGGCGCAACAAGATCGACATCCTGAAGCTGGGCGACCTGATCGCGCCGGTGGCCCCGATCGGCCTGTTCTTCGGCCGTATCGCCAATTTCATCAACGGCGAGCTGTGGGGCCGCCAGACCGACGCCCCGCTCGGCGTCATCTTCTGCAACGAGACCATCAAGGCGGCCAATCGCGGCGGCTGCCCGGCCGGCCCCTATCCACGCCATCCCAGCCAGCTCTACGAGGCCGGCCTGGAAGGGCTGCTGCTGTTCCTGATCCTGGCCTTCGCCGTCTATCGGCTGAAGTGGATGCGGCGGCGCGGGGCCCTGGTGGCGACCTTCCTGCTGGCCTACGGCCTGTTCCGCCTGTCGCTGGAGAACGTGCGCAATCCCGATGTCGGCATGCCCGAGTTCCCGTTCGGCCTGACCATGGGGATGATGCTGTCGACGCCGATGATCCTGGTCGGTGGCTGGCTGCTGTGGAAAGCGCTGCGTGAACCGGTCATCGACGAGACGCATGAGCCTGCTTGATCGCCTGAAGGCGCAGATCGCCCACGACGGCCCGATCGGCGTCCCCGAGTTCTTCACCCGCTGCCTGCACGACCCGCGCGACGGCTACTACGCGACACGTCCTGACCTGGGCGCGACCGGCGACTTCATCACCGCCCCGCTGGTCAGCCAGATGTTCGGCGAGCTGATCGGCCTGTGGGCGATCGAGACCTGGACCCGCATGGGCCGGCCCTCGCCGTTCCGGCTGGTCGAGATGGGGCCGGGCGACGGCACGCTGATCAGCGACCTGCTGCGGGCCGGGCGTCTGGAGCCCGCCTTCCTGGCCGCCGCCGAGGTGTGGCTGGTCGAGGTCTCGGAACCTCTGCGGGCCAAGCAGGCCGTACGGTTGGGCGAGGGTCCGCGCTGGGTCGGCCGGCTGGACGAGATTCCCGACGGCGCGCCGATGATCCTGGTGGCCAACGAGCTGCTGGACTGCCTGCCGGCCCGACAGTTCGTGCGGACCGAAGGCGGCTGGGCCGAGCGGGTGATCGGCCTGGGCGAGGACGGCGAGCTGGCATTCGGGTTGAAGGCTCTAGGCAAATCCCCCCTCCCCCTTGATGGGGAAGGGAGCGCGACTATCGGAAGCATCTGGGAATCCTCCCCCGCCCAGGCCGCGCTGGCCTCCGACATCGCCCACCGCCTCGTCACCGACGGCGGCGCGGCGCTGCTGATCGACTATGGTCGCGACGCGCCCGAGACCGGCGACACGCTGCAGGCGCTCCAGAACCACCGGAAGGTCGATCCGCTGAAGACCGCGGGCCTGGCCGATCTGACCGTCTGGGCCGACTTCCCGTCGGTGGTCGTCGCCGCCCGCGAGGCGGGCGCCAAGGCCGGGCCGATCCTGAGCCAAGGCGATTTCCTGCGGGCGCTGGGGATCGAGCAGCGCGCCCAGGCGCTATCAACGGCTCGACCCGATCGCGCCGACCAAATCGGAAGACAGCTTGATCGTCTGGTCGGCGAGGCGCAGATGGGCGCTCTGTTCAAGGTCGCGTGCCTCGCCGCGCCCGACCTTTCGCCCCCCCTCTTCGAGGACGCGACATGACCAAGAAGTCCGACCTGCCGACCATCCAGTCGCCGCTGTTGTCCAGCCTGCCAGGGGTCAAGCACGCTTTCTTCACCCGCAAGGGCGGGGCCTCGACCGGCATCTATGACAGCCTGAACGTCGGGCGCGGCAGCAAGGACGACGCCGCCGACGTGGTCGAGAACCGGGCCCGCGCCGCGGCCTGGTTCGGCGGCGCGCCCGAAGACCTGAACACCTGCTACCAGATCCACTCGACCATCGCGATCAAGGCCGACGGCTCGTGGGGCGACGCGCGGCCGCAGGGCGACGCGGTGGTGACCAAGACGCCCGGCGTGATCTGCGGCGCCCTGGCGGCCGACTGCGCGCCGGTGCTGCTGGTCGATCCCGAGGCCCGGATCGTGGCCGCCGCCCACGCCGGCTGGCGCGGAGCCCTGGACGGCGTCGTCCAGGCCGCCGTCGACGGCATGGTCGAGCTGGGCGCCAAGCCGGAGCGCATCACCGGCGTCGTCGGCCCCTGCATCGGCCCCAACTCGTACGAGGTCGGGCTGGAGTTCCTGCACCGGTTCGAGGCCGACTGCCCGGGCTCGGGCCGATTCTTCCGGCCGGGCGCGGCCGAGGACAAGCGCTTCTTCGACCTGCCGGCCTTCGTGCTGGACCGCCTGGAGACCGCCGGCGTCGAGCGCCGC
The DNA here is from genome assembly GCF_056401555.1 of Caulobacter sp. P4_E5. Lineage (NCBI taxonomy): Bacteria > Pseudomonadati > Pseudomonadota > Alphaproteobacteria > Caulobacterales > Caulobacteraceae > Caulobacter > Caulobacter sp. P4_E5. Next base: position 82,776 of record NZ_JBFUJD010000009.1, on the reverse strand, counting down.
GAGTGGGTCGGCCGCGACACCCGGGCGGAGGAGGAATGGTTCTTCTCCAACCGCCGCGCCTTCCTGAACGGCGAGGGCGACTACGGCCGCCTGCTGTCGGCGATCAGCCTGGAAGCGTGACCGTCCGGACACGGATGCTGATTACTCGTCACGTTAACACTTGCCCCCCCGCCGATCACTGCTAGAAGGCCCGGCAACGCCCGCCCCCCACCTCCGAGCGATCCCCATGAAGCTGCTGTCTGGCAACTCGAACCGCCCGCTGTCCCAGGCGATCGCGGAATATCTCGACATGCCGCTGACCCGCGCCCAGGTGCGCCGGTTCGCCGACCTTGAGGTGTTCGTCACCATCGACGAGAACGTGCGGGGCGAGGACGTCTTCGTCATCCAGTCGACCAGCTACCCGGCCAACGACAACCTGATGGAGCTGTTGATCTGCATCGACGCCCTGAAGCGCGCGTCGGGCAAGCGGATCACCGCGGTGCTGCCCTATTTCGGCTATGCCCGCCAGGACCGTAAGACCGGCGGCCGCACGCCGATCTCGGCCAAGCTGGTGGCCAACCTGATCACCCGCTCGGGCGCCGACCGGGTCCTGACCATGGATCTGCACGCCGGCCAGATCCAGGGCTTCTTCGACATCCCGACCGACAACCTGCTGCCTTCGCGCCTGCTGGCCGACGATGTGCGCCGCCACTACGCCATGGGCGACGACCTGATGGTCGTGTCGCCGGACGTCGGCGGCGTGGTCCGGGCCCGCGCCCTGGCCAAGCGCCTGAACGACGCCGACCTGGCCATCGTCGACAAGCGCCGCTCGGGCCCCGGCCAGTCGGAAGTCATGAACATCATCGGCGACGTCAAGGATCGCCGCTGCATCCTGTTCGACGACATCGCCGACTCGGCCGGCACCCTGTGCAACGCCGCCCAGGCCCTGATGGCCCACGGCGCCAAGTCGGTCAGCGCCTACATCACCCACGGCGTGCTGTCGGGCGCGGCCGTCGATCGGGTCGCCAATTCGGTCCTGACCGAGCTGGTGGTCACCGACTCGATCGAGGCCTCGGACCCGGCCAAGGCCTGCGCCAAGATCCGCTACATCTCGTGCGCCCCGCTGATCGGCGAAGCCATCCGCCGCATCGCCAACGAAGAGTCGGTGTCGAAGCTGTTCGACTAGACTCTCTTCCGACCTTCCCGGCGAAAGCCGGGATCCAGATCCCAGGCGCCGGGGTTGATTGGAAGAGCTCGGCATTTCCGGAACCCACCCCAGCGCTCTTCCAGCTGGGCCCCGGCTTTCGCCGGGGAAGTCGGGATATTTGGGGCGCTCCTATCCCCAAACTCGCCTCCCGCAAGGCTCCGCTTGTAAAAGTCTGGTTAACGGGGCGACAGTCACAATGTCGCCTGCCCGGGCTGCTATGCGCGCCGCCCAAGACCTGCAGGCCAAGACTGATGGGGAAGTTTTCGAATATGCGCTCCTTTTCGCGTACGCGGGTCGTTCTGACGACGACCATCGTGGCGCTGACCGCGATGATCGCGGCCTGTAGCTCCCCGCCGCCGCCGCCGCCCCCCGTCGTGCAGGCTCCGCCGCCGCCGCCGCCGATCACCCTGTCCTCCACCGTCGTCGAGCGCGCCAGCGCCTTCCGCGGCTACATGGCCCGCGCCAGCGCGGTGTCGCCGACCTTCCAGAACGGCGAGCAGATCCAGGCCTCGCTGAAGCTCGGCGCGTCCTACGAATCCAAGTCGTTCATGAACGGCGCGGTGGCCTACGCCGCCGTCCTGGCCCTGCAAGACCCCACCTTCGTCGCCTCGGTGCGCGAAGTCGCGGCCAACCCGACCTCGCGCCAGGAGATGATCAACAACATCTTCTCCAACCCCTCGTACGCCGCCGTGTTCAAGGGTTCGGACAGCGCCGCCGGCCTGATCATCGACACGATCGGCGGCGACGGCCTGAAGGTCTACATGGCCGGCAAGGCCGTGAAGCAGGCCGCCTACGACGTGCAGCGCTCGTCCTGGTCGAAGGCGACCGTGGTCGATCGCGACGGCCGCCTGGCCTCGGCCAAGAGCCTGTCGACGACTCCGGCCCTGGCCGAGAGCGCCGACGTGGCCGTGCTGCAGCAGGCCTCGACGGGCGGACAGTCGCTGGGCCTGACGCCGCGCACGGCCACCGCCCCCTACCAGCCGGTCGTGATCCGTGGCCTGGCCGTGGCCGCCCTGGCCGCGCTCGGCGCCGCTGGCGACAGCAACCTCAGCTATATCGACGCGATCAGCAACGATCCGGGCACGGCCAACTGCCTGAACATGAGCAAGCTGAACCTCTACCAGTGCCTGGCCGTGTCCAAGCCCCACTACGAAGACGTGTTCTGCCTGGGCCAGCACATCCTGATCGACACCGGCGCCTGCATGGTCAAGGCCGCCGGCGCCAGCCTGCCGCCCGAACCGCCGCCTCCGCCGAGGATCGAGCCGGTCGCGACCAAGAAGACGGTGGCCAAGAAGACCACGACCAAGAAGAAGGCCCCCGCCAAGAAGGGCTGAGGTCCGCTCAGATCGAGCCGAAAGGGCTGGGCGTTGCGTCGCCCGGTCCTTTTGTGTATGTAGCGCGACCCTAAAAAGGCGTCGTCGGGCCAGGCAATCCAGTCTTGTGCGATGAGCCCCCTTCGAGAGCGTCCGGCTCTCCTGAGAGATATTGATATGGTCGAGATCATTCTGAACGTTGAAGTCCGTGATGGCGTCGGCACCGGCCCGGCCCGCGCCGTCCGTCGCGAAGGCAAGATCCCCGGCGTCCTGTACGGCGGCGGCAAGGCTCCGGTCGGCATCGCCGTGAAGGCCAACGAATTCCGCAAGTCGCTGTACACCGGCAAGCTGCTGGGCCACCTGGTGACCCTGCAACACGGCGACGAAAAGCAATCGGTCATCGCCAAGGCCGTGCAATTCCACCCCGTCACCGACGAGCCGGTCCACTTCGACCTGTACCGCGTCAGCGAGCACCAGCTGATCAAGATCGAAGTGCCGGTGCACTTCAAGAACCACGAAACCTCGGTCGGCCTGAAGAAGGGCGGCACGCTGGAAGTGATCCGTCACACCGTCGAGCTGGCCTGCCCGGCCGACAAGATCCCGGAAGAGCTGGTCATCGACCTGGCCGACCACGACATCGGCGACGTGATCCGCGTCTCGGAAATCAAGCTGCCGGAAGGCGTGAAGCCGGCCATGGACCGCGACTTCGTGATCGCCAACGTCAAGGCTTCGTCGGCCGCCCAGTCGGACGCCGGCGACACCACCGAAGGCTAATCCGCTCGGTCTTCGGATCGAACTGTTTTACGGAACGGGCGGGCCTTAAGGGTCCGCCCGTTTTCGTTTGTCCCTCGTTTCGCTTGTCCCTCGAGAACTCCGCGATGCTGATCCTCGCCGGCCTGGGCAATCCCGAGCCCAAGTACGAGAAGAACCGCCACAACGTCGGCTTCATGGCGGTCGACGCCCTGGCGCGGAAATGGGGCACGGCCCCGTGGCGCGCCCGCTTCCAAGGCTTGGCCTGCGAGGGCCAAGTCGGAACGCCGGACGGCCCGGTCAAGCTGCTGCTGCTCAAGCCCAAGACCTATTACAACGAGAGCGGCCGCGCGGTGGGCGAGGCGATGAAATTCTTCAAGCTGCAGCCATCCGACGTCATCGTCTTCCACGACGAGATCGACATGGCCCCGGGGCGCTTCCGCATGAAGGCGGGCGGCGGGGCGGCGGGCAATAACGGCATCCGCTCGGTGACCAGCCAGGTCGGCGACGCCTTCCGCCGCGGCCGCATCGGCGTGGGTCACCCCGGCCACAAGGACGCGGTCATGCATTACGTGCTGGGCGACTTCCACAAGGTCGAGCACCAGTGGCTGGACCCGATGCTGGACGCCCTGGCCGACGCCCTGCCCTTCGCCGCCGCCGGCGACGACGAGCGCTTCCAGGCCGAGGTGATGCGTCTTGCGCCGGCCCCGAAGGCGGATCCGCGCAAGCCGGCCTAGAGCGCGTCAGGCGAAAGTGTGAGCGGTTTCGCCGCCCGACGCGCTCCAGGCAAAAACGAGGCCTGCTGTTCGCAGGCATCGGCGGACGATTGACGGACGCTCGAAGGCGCGACAAAGACCGAACGTAGAGTCCGGGGTCTAAGATGTTCTCTCTGCCGCTGCCGCTGATCGGCCTGTCTCTTGTGATCGCCATCGCCCTGTGCGTCCACGTGGTCCGCACGGGCCAGCAGATGTACTGGCTGTGGATCATCCTGGCGTTCCAGCCGGTCGGCGGGATCGTCTATTTCGTGGCCATCATCGCGCCAGCCTGGTTCGGCGGCCGCACGGCCCAGAAGGTCGGCCAGGCCGCGCGCAAGGCGCTGGATCCGCAGCGCGAGTATCGCGAAGCCGCCCGCGCCGTCGACGACGCCCCTACCGTGGCCAACCGCGTCCGCCTGGCGCTCGCCGCCAGCGAGCTGGGCAAGCACGCCGAGGCCGAGACCCTCTACGCCGACAGCCTGACGGGCCTGTACGCCGACGACGCCCAGCTGCTGCTGGGCCGCGCCAACGCCCTGATCGAGCTGAACCGTCCAGCCGAGGCCCTGCCGCTGCTGGAAAAGCTGGGCGAACAGCCCAACGCCGGCCGCACGCCCCACATCATGCTGGCCCTGGGCCGCGTCTACCACGCCCTGGGCCGCGAGGAGCAGGCCGAGACCGCCCTCTCTTGGGCCGCCGACCACTATCCGGGCTTCGAAGGCATCGCCCGCTACACGGTGTTCCTGGCTCGCATGGGCCGCAAAGATGAGGCGCGCGCCCAGCTGGCCGAGATCGACAAGCGCCTGGCCAAGACCCACAGCCACTTCCGCAAGGAAGCCAAGACCTGGCGGGACTTCGCGGCGGCGGCGGTGAATTGATCCATATCGATTGACAGAAAGTTTTTTCTGTCAGAACTTGGCGTCAGGAGAAGACGCCATGGCGACCGTTCTGCATCTGAAGCCGCTCCATCGCGCGCCGGTCACGACGCCGGAGAGCCCTGCCCAGCGCCGCGTACGACTGGGAAGTCGGGCGGCGGCCTGGCTGTTCACCGCCCTGTTCGCCCTGTCGGCCCTGGTCCTGATCACCGCGATCGCGACGATGCTGTTCTACAAGGGCGAGCTGGTCCGGATCGGGCCAGACAACTGCTACATCGGCGAAGGCCCGCCCAATTCGGTGGCGTTCGGCTCGCTGCCCCTGGTTCACCGCCTGGTCTATGTCGGGGTCGGCATCGTTCGGGCCACGCCGATCCTGATGATCTTCTGGAGCCTTCGCGCCCTGTTCGGCGGCTACGCCCGCGGGGAGGTGTTCTCGCTGGCCGCCGCGCGCCGGTTCGCAAGGGTCGGCGCCTGGCTGTGCGCCTACGCCGTTTCGCCGCTGCTGTGCCACCTGGTCCTGGCGGCCACCGGCTATGAGATCGACAAGAACTGGGCGCACATGGCCAGCCTGCAAGCCTTCGTTCTGGGACTGCTGGTCTTCGTGATCGGCCAGGTCATGCAGGTCGGCCGCGAAATCGAAGAGGACCGAAAGGCCTTCGTCTGATGCCCATCGTCCTGCGCCTCGACGTCATGCTGGCCCGCCGCAAGATGCGCTCCAACGCCCTGGCCCGCGCCATCGGCATCACCGACGCCAACCTGTCCCTGCTCAAGTCCGGCAAGGTCAAGGGCGTGAAGTTCGAGACCCTCGACGCCATCTGCGCCTTCCTGGACTGCCAGCCCGGCGACATCCTCGAATACCAGCCCGAACAGCCGCCCGACATCCAGGGCGAAAGCCTTAAACGCGCCGGCTGACGGCGCCCTTTCGGAGACAAGCCATGAAACTTTCAACGCCCGTCCGGGCGATCGCGGCCGGCTGCCTGCTGTTCTGGGCCGGCTTCGCCGAAGCCGAAACCAGGTTTGTCGGGGTCCCCGACGGCAAGCTGGCCTACGAGACTTGCGGCGACGGCCCGACAACCCTCGTGCTGCTGCACGACGGCATCCTGCACTCGGTCGCCTATGACGGAGTCTGGCCCACGCTGTGCCGACGCTTCAAGGTGATCCGCTATGACCGGCGCGGCTATGGCGCTTCGCCGCCCGCGGCCAATCCCTATCGGCCGGTCGATGACCTGGCGGTGCTGATGAAGACGCTGGACGTCAAGCACGCCACCCTGGTCGGCTCGTCCTCGGGTTCCGGCCTGGCGGTCGACTACGCTCTGGCGCACCCCGAGCAGGTCGATGGCCTGGTCTTGGTGGGTCCCTGGATCAGCGGCTTCGACGCCTCGTTCGGCTTCATCTTCCGCGCGCTGAAGCTGCTGACCCTCTACAAGCTGGGTCTGACCGATAGCGTGGTGCGGGATCCCTACATCCTGACCAAGAACGCCGCGCCACAGCGCGAACGGCTCAAGGCGATCCTGAAGGCTCACCCCGGCAATCTCACCGCCGGAACCCGGGAACAACCCCCAGCGGCGCCGGCCAAACCACGCCTAGGCGAGATCCGCGTCCCAACCTTGATCCTCGTCGGTCAGGTCGACATCAAGGACGTGCAGGAACAGGCCAAGGTCCTGGAAACCGCCATCCCCGGCGCGAAACGGGAAATCGTCCCGGCCACGGGTCACCTGATGTACCTGGAAAAGCCGAAGGACTTCGCTGAGCGCGTGGAACGTTTCATGGATCAGGAGAGCGCCCTCGATCGGACACGCCCGAAGTCAAACTAAGGGCGGAGGTCGCCACGCGCTCGAGGTCCGCCTATAGCGCGACGATATCTTCGGTCGAGCAGCCTGATGTCCGCTCTCGACCCGTTGTGGACGCTCCCCAAACCCCTCTCTCTCAGAGAGAGGGAGGGGCCCACGCCGCAGGCGTGGGAGGGTGAGTGGTTACACCCTTTCCGAACGACGCTCCGGCCAAAGCGGCGGCGGCGACGGCGGTGCAAGCCCGGGTTCACTTTTGAGATACTTCAATGGAAGGCTCGGGATTTTCCGGCTAGCGGTGAAACCACTCACCCTCCCACCGCTTCGCGGCGGGCCCCTCCCTCTCTCTCAGAGAGAGGGATTCCGGATGTCCCTTTTCCACCCAAGGCAGCCCTCAGAACTTCCCGCTCCGAAAATCCTCGAACGCCTGAACCAGCTCCTCCCGCGAGGTCATCACGAACGGGCCGTGCCAGAACACCGGCTCGCCGATCGGGCGGCCGGCCAGCAGCAACAGCCGCGCGTCGGTGACCGCCTCGACCGCCACCGTATCGCCGCCGCCCAGGAACACGCCCGACAGTGCGTCGATGGTTTCGCCGGCCACGCGGACCTGGCCCTCATAGACCGCCAGCATGGCGTTGCGGTCATCGCTCACGGGCTCCTCGAACCGCGTCCCGGCCGGCAGCACGACATCGAAATAGAGCGCGTCGACCGCCCCGCCGCCGATCGGGCCCGCCGTGCCGCCCTCGGTGGCGCCCGAGATCACCTTGACCGACACCCCGCCGTCGCGCGCCTCGACGGGAATCGCGTCGCTCTCGAATTCCGAATAGCCAGGCGCGCTCATCTTCAGCCTGGCGGGCAGGTTCACCCACAGCTGGAAGCCGCGCATCCGCCCTTCGGCCTGTTCGGGCATCTCGGAATGGACGATGCCCTTGCCGGCCCGCATCCACTGGATGCCGCCCGGCTCGATCACGCCTTCGCGGCCGGTGTTGTCGCGATGCCGCATCCGGCCTTCCAGCATGTAGGTCACGGTCTCGAAGCCGCGATGCGGATGGTCGGGGAAGCCGCCCATGTAGTCGGACGCCTGGTCGTTGTCGAAGCAGTCCAGCATCAGGAACGGGTCGAACATCTGGGCCTCGGCGGTGCCCAGCATCCGGGTCAGGCGCACGCCGTCGCCGTCCGAGGCGGGCTGGCCCTTCACGATCTTCACGACGGGTCGAACGCTCATGGGGAGCTCCTTTCGGCTTTTGATATCTGATCTGGTTGCAGTTCGCGCAAGCCCCCGGCTCGTTCGCCTTTCCCGGCCATCCGTGCTAATCGCCCGCCCAACGAAATTCACGAGAGTTCCATGGCCCTGAAAGTCGCCATCGTCGGCCTGCCCAACGTCGGCAAGTCCACCCTGTTCAACGCGCTGACCCAGACGGCGTCGGCCCAGGCGGCCAACTATCCGTTCTGCACGATCGAGCCGAACACCGGCGAAGTCGCGGTGCCCGAGCCGCGCTTGGACGCCCTGGCCAAGATCGCCGGCTCCAAGGAAATCATCCCGGCCCGGATCACCTTCGTCGACATCGCCGGCCTGGTGCGCGGCGCGTCCAAAGGCGAGGGCCTGGGCAACCAGTTCCTGGCCAATATCCGCGACTGCGACGCCGTGGCCTTCGTGGCCCGCTGCTTCGAGGACGGCGACATCGTCCACGTCGAAGGCCGCATCGACCCGATCAGCGATCTCGAGATCATCGAGATGGAGCTGATGCTGGCTGACCTGGAAAGCCTGGAAAAGCGCGTCCCCGCCTTGGAGAAGCGCGCCAAGGTCGGCGCCGACAAGGAAAGCGCCAACACGCTGCGCCTGGCCAACATCGCCCTGGCTTTGCTGCGCGAAGGCCGCCCGGCCCGCGCCGCCAAGATTGACGCTGACGACGAGAAGGCGTGGCACATGCTGCAGCTGCTGACCTCGCTGCCCGCCCTCTATGTCTGCAACGTCGACGAAGGCTCGGCCGACAAGGGCAACAAGTATTCCGCGTTGGTCGCCGAACGCGCCGCCAAGGACAACGCCAAGGCGGTGGTCATCTCGGCCCAGATCGAGAGCGAGATCGCGTTGCTGGACGCCGAGGAACGGACCGAGTTCCTCGAAACCCTGGGCCTGGAAGAGCCGGGCCTGAACCGCCTGATCCGCGAGGCCTACAAGCTCTTGGACCTGCAGACCTATTTCACGGTCGGCCCCAAGGAAGCCCGCGCCTGGACCATTCACGTCGGCGACACCGGCCCGCAGGCGGCCGGCGTCATCCACACCGACTTCGAGAAGGGCTATATCCGCGCCGAGACCATCGCCTTCGACGACTTCGTCAAGCTGGGCGGCGAGAACGGCGCCAAGGAGGCCGGCAAGATGCGGGCCGAGGGCAAGGACTATGTCGTCAAGGACGGCGACGTGATGCACTTCCGCTTCAACGTCTAGGACATCAAAGCCGCAGCGGCCGGAGTGGAAACGCCCCGGCCGTTTCCGATTTGGGACGACGCCATGGCCGAGACCATCACCTTGACCGCCGCGCATGACGGCTTTTCCTTCACCGCCCTGCACGCCCAGCCCGAGGGAGCCCGCAAGGGCGCGGTCATCGTGATCCAGGAAATCTTCGGCCTCGACCGCTATGTGCGCGAGGACGTGGCCCGCTGGGCCGCGCGCGGCTTTGAGGTGGTCGCGCCGTCGATGTTCGACCGCGGCCAGAAGGGCTTCACCGCCGAGCATGACGAGGCCGGTTTCGCGCGCGGCCGCGAGCTGGCGCTGGCCAACGGACCGGACAACGCCATGGGCGACGTCCAGGCCTGCATCGATTTCCTGAAGCCTCGCGGGCCGGTGTTCGTGGTCGGTTACTGCTACGGCGGGACCATGGCCTGGCTGGCGGCTTCGCGCTGCGAGGGCCTGTCGGCGGCGGCCAGCTACTATGGCGGCCAGGTGGTCGGCATGGCCAAGTTCACCCTCGCCGCCCCGGCCATCGTCCATCTGGGCCGCAAGGATCCCCACATCCCGGCTGATCAGGTCAAGGCCGCCATCCAGGCCGCCCATCCCGAGGTTCCGGTCCACATCTACGAGGCCAGCGGCCACGGCTTCAACAACGACGGCCGGCCCGAGTCCGACCTCGCCGACGCCGAGCTGGCCCGCCAGCGTACGGTCGAGTTCTTCGCCCTGCATGGAGCCGCCTGAGATGGGTGAACGCATCGCCCTGGCCGACCGCGACGGCGCGCCGTTCGCCGCCTACCTGGCCCCCGCCCAGGAGGCCCGGCGCGGCGGTATCGTCATGCTGCACGCCATCTGGGGCGTCACCCCGCATATCCGCGACCTGGCCGACACTCTGGCCGAGCAGGGCTACGAGGTGATCGCCCCCAGCCTGATGGACGCGGCCGACGCCGACTTCCCCAGCGTCGACCTGCAGCCCGAGATCCTCGACGCGCGCATGGCCATGGGCAAGCTGACCAGCTGGGGCGCCGCCACCCTGCCTCGCGTGCAGGCCGCCATCGACGCCCTGAAGGGGCCGGTGTTCGCCATGGGCTTCTGCTACGGCGGCACGACGGCCTGGCTGGCGGCCTGCCGCTGCGAGGGCCTGCAAGCCGTGTCGGCCTTCTACGGCGGCGACATCGTCGGCTATCGCGACGAGACGCCCAAGGTCCCGACCATCCTGCACTTCGGCAAGACCGACGCCCTGATCCCGATGCCCGACGTCGACGCCATCCGCGACGCCCATCCGGACCTGCCGATCTATCTCTATGACGCCGGGCACGCGTTCGTCGCGCCCAGTGGCCACCACCCCGACAGCGCCCGCCTGTCGCTGCTGCGCACCCTGCAGCTGTTCCAGCGCTCGGGCGGGAGCAAGGGCGAAGCTTGAGGATAGGCGGCGGGCCGCCTACGGTCGGCGGATGATCCGTTCACTGACCGCCGTCGCCCTGTCGTTCTCGCTGATCGCCGCCACGCCGGCGCTGGCCCAGACGATCGTCATCGTTCGCCACGGCGAGAAAGCGGCCCCGAACGGCGATCCGGACCTGTCGCCGGCGGGCCAGGCGCGCGCCCAGACCTTGGCCGCCAGCCTTTCCGGCGCCCACGTGGATCTCGTCCTGACCACGCCGCTGAAGCGCACGCAGCAGACCGGCCAGCCCACCGCCGAGGCTGCGGGGCTGAAGATCATGCCGGTCGCCCTGGACGGCGGCGTACCGGCCCACGCTCAGCGCGTCGCCGATCAGGCCCGCAAGGCGCCCGCCGGCGCCACCGTGCTGATCGTCGGCCACAGCAATACGTTCACCGATATCGCCCGCGCCCTCGGCGACCCTTCGCCCGAGACCCTGACGGACTGCGAGTATGACCACATGACGGTCATTCAGCTGGGCGGCGCGACGCCCAAGGTGGTCCACGCCCGCTACGGCGCCCCTACGCAGGCCTGCTGAGCCGCGCCTATTTCGGCGGGATCGCGCCCGCCGTCGGCCAGGCGCTGTCGCCGAGGCGCTTGAGGTTCATCTCGAAGAATTGGACCGGCGGCCGGCCCTCCATCACCCGCTCGCCGACCTCGCGCCAGGCGCCGTCCTTGATCACGGCGGTGTAGCGGATGGTCATCGGTCCGGCCGGGATCTCCCAGACATAGCCGTCGGCGGTGGGCGTCAGCTTGAAGTCGCCGGCCTGGCCCATGGCGTAGGAGTGAAAGGCGTAGGCGCCCGTCGAAGGCTCGAACGAGATCACCCCGAAGGCGTTGAAGCCGGTCGAGCCGTCGGCGTTGTAGCCGCGCCCCTCGACCACCTTGATCGAGCCGCCCAGCAGCGGGCCGATCCGCTCGGCCTGGGTGACCTCGTGCTTGCCGCTCGGGGTCAGGGTCCAGGCCGGCCCGCGCCAGACGCCGTCCATCGCCGAGAGCTTCCTCATCGCCTCGGCCTGGGCGGCGATGCGGGGGCCGGGATCAGGCGGCATCTGGGCGAAAGCGGCGCCGGCGCAGGCAGTGAACGCGAGCGCCGTGGCGGCGAGCAGCTTGCGGGTCATGGCGATCCTCCCCAGGACGTCGCTTCCCATCCCGGGAAGTCATAATGACTTTGCTTTGCAAAGTTCTTGTCGTCAACAGGATCGACGTTCGCCAACAGCCGTCGCGTAACCGTCACGGCTGAGCTAGACTCGTCCCATGCGTCGCCGCGTTCCGTTCCTGGCCTTGTCGCTTACCCTGATCCTCGCTGGCGCGGCGCGGGCGGGCGAGACGGCGTGCTGGTTCGAGAACGGCGCCATCATCGCCCCGGCGGTGATCGCCGACATGGCCGGCGACTACGTCATCGATCTGTCCGCGCCGCGCACCCTGCTGCACGAGACCAAGGCCCAGATGGCGGGCATCACCGAGCCCGAACTGGTCCTGCCCGTCGAGGTCGCCGGGCTGAAGGCGCCGGCGGTGTCGGTGAAGGTCGCCGACCTCGACGCCCGGGGGGCCGGCTTCTTCACCCCGATCGCCGGAGTGATCGGCATGGACGTCCTGGCCGGCCACAGCGTCGAGATCGACTTCGCCGCCTGCCGGGTGCGCATCGACCAGCCTTGGCGCGCGCGCCGGCAGGTCGTCCTGCCGGTCGTGGTGGTCGACGGCCTGCCGACGATCGAAGCGGCCGTCAGCGACGGTCCCACGGCCCTGCGCGGGGCCTTCGCCATCGACACGGCGTCCCTGGCCATGGCGCGACTGTCCACGCGCGGCGCGGCGGCGACGGGAAAGCTGGACCTGACCGCCCGGCACAAGGCTCTCGCCCGGCTGCGGGCCCTGTCGATCGGCGGCGTGCTGGCCGAGAACGTCCCCGCCAGCCTGGCCGACGACCTGCCTGAAGGCGTAGCCGGGACCTTGGGCGCGGGCTTCTGGGCTCGTCACCGCCTGCGTCTGGCCGCCGACGCCCGGACGCTGTCGGTGGCGCCGTGAACTTGCGGTCCCGTGGCCGAGCTCGTATGGCTGAAACCTAGCCGCAGGAGAGCGCCTTTGATCGTCGTCGCCCACCGTCACAACCGCCGTCGCGGCGACGCCTGACGCCGCCGCTCGGCCTTCCGCGCTGATCCCAGCGCGTTTCCCAAAGCCGAGACTGTTGATGCTTATCGAAGCCAAGAACGAAGACTTCGCCGCCCTGTTGCGCGGCGAGGCCCCCGCTCCCCTGCGCCTGTGCGACAGCCCCGTGGCCCCGCCCGGGGTGCTGGCCATGCTGGCCGAGCTCGCCGACGAGATCGGCGGCGTGTTCAGCCCCGCCGCCTGGATGATGGTGGAGGACGGCGAGATCGTCGGCCTGATCTCGCCCACCCGGCCGTTGGACGCCGAGGACCGGTCGCTGCACATCGGCTACGGCGTCGCCCCGACGCGACAAGGACGCGGCGCGGCCACCCGCGCCGTCGCCGATCTCGCCGCCTGGGCCAAGGACGACCCACGGGTCAACGCCCTGACGGCCGAGACCTCGGTCGACAACCCCGCCTCCCAAGCGGTGCTCGCCCGCAATGGCTTCCAGGTCGTTGGCGAGCGCGTCGACGACGAGGACGGGCCGGTGATCTGCTGGCGGCTGGACGTGTAGCCGACACTCCCCTCTCCCTCGTCATCCCGGCCGCAGCGAAGCGGAGAGAGCCGGGCCCCAGGGGCGACCGCACCGGGCTTGGCCCCTGGGTCCCGGACAGCCTCTGCGAGGCTTCCGGGATGACACGGGCATTTAACCTCAAAGAAAAAGGGCCCGGTGTTTCCACCGGGCCCTTCAAACTTCAGTGCTCAGGCAGGCTCAGTGCGACTCGTTGCGCCACACGGTCTTGTAGCTGGCGAACAGCAGACCCGAGAGCAGGACGAGGTAGATCAGCACGGCGAAGCCGGTCTGCTTGCGCTCTTCCAGCTTGGGCTCGGCGGCCCACATCAGGAAGGCCGACACGTCCTTGGCCTGTTGGTCCAGGGTCGACTTGGTGCCGTCGTCGAACGTCACCAGGCCGTCCTTCAGCGGCGGGGCCATGGCGATGAAGCCGCCCGGCGGAACGTGCTCGTGCGAGCCCGACCAGGCCGACGTCAGGTCGCCCGGGAAGTATTCGTTGTAGTGGCCGCCGGTCGGAACCTTCAGGCCGGCGGGCGGAGCCGCGTAGCCGGTCACGACCGAATAGATGTGGGCCGGGCCCTCTTCGCGCGCCTTGGCCAGCAGCGACATGTCCGGCGGCAGAGCGCCGCCGTTGCTGGCCCGGGCCGCGGCTTCGTTGGCGAAGGGCGACGGGAAGCGGTCGGCGCTGGTCGCGGGACGCTTGATGGCGTCGCCGGTCTCACCGTCGATATCGGCGATCTCGTAGTCCTTGGCGATCGCCTTGACCCACGGGTTGTCGTTCGAGTTCGGGTACTTCTCGTTATAGAACGGAGCGCCCTTGTCGCCGAGGTTGCGGAACGCCACCAGCTTCAGCGAGTGGCAGGCCGAGCAGACCTCGCGATAGACCTTGAAGCCGCGTTGCAGCTGGGCCTGATCGAACTTGCCGAACGGGCCTTCGAACGACCAGTGGACGTCCTTGGCTTCCTTGGCGCCGCCGTTGGCCAGGGCCGGGCCGGCGACGCCGACCGTCAGGAGACCGACCGCCGCCGCGAGTACCGAGAGTTTGCGGAGCATCGGGATCAACCCTTATGAGCGTCGGCCGACAGGGCCGGCGAAGCGATCGAGTCCGGAACCGGCAGGGTCTTTTCGACCAGGCCCAGGACCGGCAGCACGATCAGGAAGAAAGCGAAGTAGTAGAGCGACGCGACGCGCGACAGCCACACGAAGCTGTTCAGGTCCGAATCCATCAGCTTGAACGTGGTCAGGTGCGGGATCACCGGATCGTCGGGCAGCTTGGCGCCGCAGAAGCCCAGGATGATGCAGGCCACCAGGAAGAACACGAAGTAGATCTTCGCGGTCGGGCGGTAGCGCATCGAACGCACCTTCGAGGTGTCCAGCCACGGCAGGGCGAACAGGCAGGCGATGGCGCCGAACATGGCCAGCACGCCGAACAGCTTGTCGGGAACGGCGCGCAGGATCGCGTAGAACGGCAGGAAGTACCATTCCGGAACGATGTGCGACGGCGTCACCAGCGGGTTGGCCTCGATGTAGTTGTCGGCGTGGCCCAGGGCGTTCGGCATGTAGAAGACGAAGAAGGCGAACAGGATCAGGAAGACGCTCATCGCGAAGCCGTCCTTCACCGTCGCGTACGGCGTGAAGGGCAGGACGTCGGCCTTCGACTTCGGCTCGACGCCGGTCGGGTTGTTCTGGCCCACCACGTGCAGCGCCCAGATGTGCAGGATCACGACGCCGGCGATCATGAACGGCAGCAGATAGTGCAGCGAGAAGAAGCGGTTCAGGGTCGGGTTGTCGACCGCGAAGCCGCCCCACAGCCAGGTGGTGATGCTCTCGCCGACCAGCGGCAGGGCGCCGAACAGGTTGGTGATGACGACGGCGCCGTGGAACGACATCTGGCCCCAGGGCAGGACGTAGCCCATGAAGGCGGTGGCCATCATCAGCAGATAGATCACGCAGCCCAGCAGCCACAGCACTTCGCGGGGCGCCTTGTAGGAGCCGTAGTACAGGCCGCGCAGCATGTGGATGTAGACGGCGATGAAGAACATCGACGCGCCGTTGGCGTGCATGTAGCGGATCAGCCAGCCGTAGTTCACGTCGCGCATGATGTGCTCGACCGACGCGAAGGCGCCTTGGGCGCTCGGCGTGTAGTGCATCACCAGGATGATGCCGGTGATCAGCTGGGAGGCCAGGCACAGCGACAGGATGCCGCCGAAGGTCCACCAGTAGTTCAGGTTGCGCGGCGTGGGATAGTCGACGAACGAGTCGTAGCCCAGACGCACGATCGGCAGACGGGCGTCGAGCCAGCGCTCGAAACCGGTCTTGGGTTGATAGGTCGAATGTCCGCTCATCTCGCTTAGCCGATCTTGACCTTGGTGTCGGTGAGGAAGGCGTATTCCGGAACCACCAGGTTCTTGGGCGCGGGGCCCTTACGGATACGACCCGAGGTGTCATAGACCGAGCCGTGGCACGGGCAGAACCAGCCGCCGTACTCGCCGCCGCCGAAGGTCGGGACGCAGCCGAGGTGGGTGCAGTTGCCGCCGACGATCAGCCAGTTGGTCTTGCCCGGCTTGACGCGCGCGGCGTCGGTTTCGGGGTCCTTCATCGCCGCGTGGTCGTCGGCGACGGCCTTGGCGATCTCGGCCTTGGTGCGGTTGCGCACGAACAGCGGCTTGCCGCGCCACTTGATCGTGACCTGCTGGCCTTCGGCGACCTTGGTCAGGTCGAACTCTGTCGACGCCAGAGCCCGCGTGTCGGCGGAGGGGTTCATCTGGTCGATGAACGGCCACACCAGGGTCGCGGCGCCGCCAGCGGCGGCCGCGATCGCGGCGATATGAATGAAGTCGCGCCGGGAGGGATCACTCCCGTGTTCCGGCTCGGTCGTTGCGCCCACGGCGGTGTCGGCCACCTTACGTCACCCTTTTATTCCGCCGGACCGCGGAAGCGGCCGACTTGGAGAAGCGTCTTTCGACGCCATATCTTGCTCGACCCGCAAGCGGATCTCCGCCACAAGGCAGCGGTCGGATCGTCGTATCGGACGCGCGGACCAAGTCCGCAAGCCCTTTCGATTCGCGGCAAAGCCCCTGCTGCCCTTGTGGTTGGTTCGCTTATTATGCGTATCGCACTTTTTCAACCAGGCATTCCCCAAAACGTCGGGGCGGCCATCCGGCTCTCGGCCTGTTTCGACGTCGGTCTGGACGTCATCGAGCCCTGCAGTTTTCCGTTGGACGACAAGAGCTTGAAGCGCGCGGCCCTGGACTATGGGCCCCTCGCGAGACTGAAGCGCCACGACAGTTGGGCGGCATTCCTTAAGGCGCCGGAGCGCGTTGACGGGCGCCTGCTGCTGTTCACAACCAAGGGCGCCACGCCCTTCCACCGGTTTTCGTTCGAACCCGGAGATACGCTGCTGTTCGGCAACGAGAGCCGGGGCGCGCCGGACGAGGTCCACGCGGCGGCGCAGGGCCGCATCGTCATCCCGATCATGCCGGAGGCGCGCTCGATGAACCTGGCCACCACGGCGGCCATGGCCTTGGGCGAAGCGCTACGGCAGACCGGCGGCTTCCCGGGATGAGTCCTCAGTGGTCCCCGAAATCCACGTCGCGGCGCGCCGCGACGATGGTGACGATGAAGCCGGCCAGCACGTCCAGCAGCACCATCAGGGTGACCAGGAAGAAGGTCGAGGTGGCGAAGGCCGGGAACAGCAGGAACTCGATCAGGCACAGGATGAACAGCACCATCGACAGCGAGTGGTTGATGATCGCGATCCGGCGGCTGGTGGTCGACTTCAGCAGCTCGACGAACAGCACGACCAGCGACGCCGCCAGCAGCAGGTCGCCCAGGCTGACGGCCCACTCGGCCCGCGAGGTCATGTGGATGGTGAACAGCTTGTCGGTCATGCGGACACTGGCGTCCATGGCGCGGAAACCGCCAGCCAGGGTCAAGGCGACCAGATTGTAGATGATAACCGGCAAAGCCAGCAGCGGAACCGCGGCGAACATCGAACTTCCCCCCATTTTGGCTTGAGCTAGCAGTCTCATGCCATGGTTAAGGCGTAGCGGGATTTTCCGTTGCGGTGAAGCCGCCTCGCCTGTCAGGCGCCCTATTCGGGTCTTTCAATTTGAGCGCGACGGCCGCCGAAACCGGCCACCACTTTCGGCTGTCGCGCTCAGGCTTCGTCCACGCCTTGGGGATTGCGGGCCCGCGACTGCAGCCACATCACGCCCAGCAGGTCCGAGACCGAGGCCTTCAGGCGGCCGAAGTTGGTGTATTTCGACACCCCGGTCTCGCGGTGGCGATGGTTCACCGGCTGGAACTCGACGTCGTAGCCCTCGCGCAGCATCAGGGCGGGGATGTAGCGGTGGATGTGATCGAAGTACGGCAGGCGCAGGAAGGCCTCGCGGCGGAAGGCCTTGAGCCCGCAACCGGTGTCGTTGGCGGTATCCTTCAGCAGCCGCTTGCGCACGCCGTTGCCGAACTTGGAGGCGAAACGCTTGGCGTTGCTGTCCTGGCGCTTGACCCGCTCGCCGCCGACCAGGGCCAGATTGGCGGGACCGGCCCGCAGAGCTTTGGCCAGGCGCGGCGCGTCGGCCGGATCGTTCTGGCCGTCGCCGTCCAGGGTGACGATGATCGGCCCGCGCGCGGCCAGAATGCCACTGCGCACGGCGCGGCTCTGGCCCGAGTTCTTGCTGTGGCCCAGCACCCGCAGCTGCGGGATCTCGGCCTTCAAGGCGACCAGCAGGGCCTTGGTGTCGTCGCGACTGGCGTCGTCGACGAAGATCATCTCGTAGGTCTCGCCGGCGAACGCCTCGGCGATCTCGCGCGCCAGCTTCGGCGCGGCGCCGCCTTCGTCGAAGACGGGCACAACGATGGAAAAGTCAGGAATAGAAGCGGCGGGCGAAGTCATCGCCTCCTCATACAGCAAAAGTCGCCTCCCGGAAGGATCGTGCTATTTCAGGGCTCATGACGCTTGAATCTCGCCTGGATGACTGGAGCCGCGGGTGGCGCGGCCCTCTGTTCGCCGCGCTGGTGGCCCTGATCGCCGGCCTGCCTGGCCTGTTCGCCATGCCGCCGCTGGACCGCGACGAGTCCCGCTTCGCCCAGGCCACGGCCCAGATGCTGGAGACCGGCGACTACGTCGTCATCAAGTTCCAGGACCAACCGCGCTTCAAGAAGCCGGTCGGCATCCACTGGCTGCAGGCCGCCAGCGTCAAGCTGCTGTCCGACGCCGAGGACCGCCGGATCTGGGCCTATCGGATTCCCTCGCTGCTGGGGGCCATGCTGGCGGCGGCGGCCTGCGCCTGGGGCGCGGCGGCGCTGTTCGACCCCCGCACCGGCCTGCTCGCCGGCGCGATCCTGGGCGCGACCTTCCTGCTGTCGTCCGAGGCCTTCATCGCCAAGACCGACGCGGCCCTGTGCGGGACCACGACCCTGGCCATGGCCGCCCTGGCTCGCGTCTACGCCGCCCACCTGAAGGGCGAGGCGCCGAACCGGTGGACCAAGCTCGCCTTCTGGATCGGCCTGTCGGTCGCTGCCCTGATCAAGGGTCCGGTCGGCCTGCTGGTGGCGATCTTCGCCTTGGTGGCGCTCGCGATCTGGGACCGCAAGGCCGGCTGGATGAAGCACCTGGGCTGGACCTGGGGCCTGATCCTGTTCGCCGCCGTGGTGCTGCCGTGGGCGATGATGATCACCGTGGCCACCGACGGCGCGTTCTGGGGCGCGGCGGTGGGCGGCGACCTGGCCCCCAAGCTGGCCGGCGGCCAGGAAGGCCATGCCGGCCCGTTCGGTTATCACGCGCTGCTGGCGCCGCTGCTGTCGTTCCCGGCCACCCTGCTGCTGCCGGCCGGGCTGGCGGTTGGCTGGACCAAGCGGAACGAGCCGGGCGTACGCTTCGCCGTCTGCTGGCTGGTCCCGACCTGGCTGATGTTCGAGATCCTGCCGACCAAGCTGGTCCACTACGCCCTGCCCGCCTACGGCGCCCTGGCCATGCTGATGGCCGCCGCGGTGCGCGAGCCGCTGGGCAAGCTGGTCCGCTGGATCGGCGC
Organism: Caulobacter sp. P4_E5; assembly: GCF_056401555.1. Lineage (NCBI taxonomy): Bacteria > Pseudomonadati > Pseudomonadota > Alphaproteobacteria > Caulobacterales > Caulobacteraceae > Caulobacter > Caulobacter sp. P4_E5. Next base: position 63,535 of record NZ_JBFUJD010000009.1, on the reverse strand, counting down.
GGGGCTGTCGGTGTTCATCGGCCTCGTCCTGGCCGCCGTGGCGGTCTATGGCCTCAAGGCGTTCGGCGGCCGGGGCGACGCGGCCTGGGCCGTGCTGGCCGCCCTGCTGGCGCTGGGCGCGGGGATCGCCGGCGCGGTCCTGCTGCTGCGCCGTCACTCGGCCCGCGCCCTGATCACCGCCGGCGCCCTGGGGATCGGGGCCCACGTCGCCCTGACCGCCGGCCTGCTGCCGCGCCTGGAGCCGCTGTTCCTGTCCAAGGACGTCGCCGACGCCCTGGACGGCGCCAAGCTGTCGCCCCGCTCGGGCGCCGCCGGCCCCGTGGCGGTGACCGGCTATTCCGAGCCCAGCCTGATCTTCCAGCTGGGCACCGCCACCGAGCTGACCGACGGCGAAGGCGCGGCCCAGGCCGTCCTTGAGGGTCGCCCCGCCGTGGTCGAGGGCCGCGAGGAAAAGCCGTTCCGCGCCGCCCTGGCCCAGCAGGGCCTCGCGCCGCGCCCGGCCGCGGTGATCCAGGGCCTGAACTATTCCGACGGCGACCAGGAGCGGCTGACCCTCTATCGCGGCGAGCCCCTGGTCCCCTCGTCGGACGACGCGGAATCCACGGAGTCTCAGCGATGAGCCGCTTCATCCAGATCGTCGAGGTCGGGCCACGCGATGGCCTGCAGAACGAAAAGCTGTCCCTGTCGGTCGACGACAAGCTCGACCTGATCCGCAAGCTGGAAGCCTGCGGCGCCAAGCGGACCGAGGTGGTGTCGTTCGTCAATCCCAACCGCGTGCCGCAGATGGCGGGCGCGGAGGAGATCATGGCGGCGCTCATTCCCGACCAAAGGACGCCTGATCTCGAACACTCGCGGATCGGGCTCGTCTTGAACATGCGCGGCTGGGAGCGCTGCGTGTCGGCCGGCTGCGACGAAGCCAATGTCGTGGTCTGCGCCTCGGACGGCTTCGCCACCCGCAACCAGGGCTCCACCGTGCGCCAGCAGGTCGAGGCCCTGGCCGCGATCGTCGAGCGCCAAGCGGCCGAGGGCGGTCCGCCGATCACCATGACCCTTTCGGTGGCCTTCGGCGACCCGTTCGACGGCGAGGTGTCGCAAGACCAGGTCGTGGCCATCGTCCGCGAAGCCGCCGTCCTGGGCGTGCCGGAAATCGCCCTGGGCGACACCATCGGAGTCGCCGATCCCTGGACCGTCCGACGGCGGATCGAGGCCGTGCGCGCCGCCGCGCCGGACGCCCGCCTGCGCATGCATTTCCACGACACCCGCAATACCGGCCTGGCCAACGCCTATGCCAGCGTCGAGGCCGGCGTTGACGTCTTGGACGCCTCGGTCGGCGGCCTGGGCGGCTGTCCGTTCGCGCCGAACGCCACCGGCAACGTCGGCACCGAGGACCTGGTCTACATGCTGGAACGGGCCGGCTTCGAGACGGATTACGACCTGGCGGCCCTGATCGAGACGGGCCGCGAGATCAGCGCCAAGCTGGGCAAGGCCCCCGCCTCGTCCCTGGCCCGCGCCGGAGGCTTCCCCGCATGATCCGCTTCGCCGCCATCGCCGTCCTCGCGTTGAGCGCCTGCGCGGCCGCGCCGGTGTCGCAGGCCGGACCGCCGCGCTGCGACGTCACCCTCAAGTTCGCCAGCTATGGCGCGGGAATCGACCGCGAGCTGGCCGACAAGGTCGCCGTGGCCGTGAAGGCCGACCGCGACGTCGCTCGCTCCGAGCGCAAACCCTGGGGCCGCGAGGGCGAGTTCGACCAGTGCCTGACGGCGAAGCCGGGGCGCGATGTGAAGGCGATGTACGAGCGCTATCGGGCCATGCTGCCGGCGCGGACGTTGAAGGCCCCGACCTCGATCGAGGGGCCGGATGGGATGCGGTTCGAGACGATCGGGCCGATGTGACGTCCGCTCATCCCTCTCCCCTTGCGGGAGAGGGTGGCCCGCGAAGCGGGTCGGGTGAGGGGTTGATGGAAGGGGCCGCCGGGGCAGCGGATGCCGCTAAGCGCCAAGCCGACAGGACTATCGACCCCTCATCCGTCGGCTCCGCCGACACCTTCTCCCGCAAGGGGAGAAGGAAGGAAAATTCTTAGATCGGCCGCCCGGTCAGTTTCCACAGCAGCGGGCGGCATACCGACATCAGCATGATGGCCGGGGCCAGCAGCACCGCGGCGGCGAACAGCTGCAGCGAGTCGGCGCGCTTGATGAAGTAGCGGGTCAGGCCCACGCCCTTGTGGAACTCGACCTTGACCGGGTGTTCCAGGCTGGTGTGACCGAGGTGGACGACCTGGGCCTTGGGCTGGAACAGCACCTTGCCGCCGGCGCGGCGGGCGCGCCAGCACAGGTCGATGTCTTCGACGTGCAGGAAATAGCCCTCGTCGAAGCCGCTCAGGGCCTCGAAGTCGCAACGGCGCATGGCGAAGCAGGCGCCGGAGATGGTCGGCATCGGCACCGGTCCGCGCGGCACGGGCTCGTTCTCGCGATGGATCTCGAAGCCGGCCAGCTTGGGATACCGGCGGGTCAGCTGGCCGAAGCTGAGCACGGTGCTGATCGGCGTGACCTCGCCGCGACGCCCGCCGCGCTGCTCGGAGCCGTCGACGTTCAGAACCCGCGCGCCGACGATGGTCGGCGTCGGCTGGCCCTTGAAGGCGGTGACCAGGGCTCCCACGCAGCCGGGCTGCAGATTGGCGTCGGGGTTGAGAAAGACGATGTATTCGCCGCCGCCGGTGCTGGCGCCCATGTTGGCGGCGCGGGCGAAGCCGATGTTGCCGTGGCCCTGCTTGAGCACGACACGCGGCTCGGTCAGGGCCAGCGAGCGCAGCATGTCCTCGTCCTGCGGCGAGGAGCCGTTGTCGATGATGATGAACTCGTCGACCAGGGGCTCGGCCAGCACGTGCTTGATGCTCTGGGCCAGCGCCTCTCCCGTCCGATAGACGACCATCACCACGGACACGTTCGGATGAGCCGGACGGGCGCCCACGGCGAGGGTCGAAGCGGACGGGAGAATGCTGTTCATCAGGCGGTCACGGCCTCGACAACGGGGTTGGCCGCCGCGCGAGTCCGCGCGACGTCTGGCGGCGTGGCGTCGGCGCCCAAAACGCGGAGCGCCTCCTCCAGCGGCAGGATGTTCTGGCCCTCGCCGCCGAGGCGACGGAGGGCCAACTGCCCCGTTTCTGCTTCCTTACGTCCGACCACCGCGATCACTGGCACCTTGGCGAGGCTGTGCTCGCGAATCTTGTAGTTAATCTTCTCATTACGCAGATCGACCTCCGCGCGCATCCCCATTTTCGTCAATCTCTCGACGACCTCGCGGGCGTATTCGTCGGCGTCGGACGTGATCGTGGCCACGACCACCTGCGTTGGCGCCAGCCATACTGGCAACGCGCCGGCGAAGTTTTCCAACAGGATGCCGATGAAACGCTCGAAGGACCCCAAGATCGCTCGGTGAAGCATCACCGGACGCTTTTTTGAACCGTCCTCCGAAACGTACTCGGCGTCGAGTCGTTCCGGCAAAACGAAATCAAGTTGCAGCGTGCCGCATTGCCAAACTCGACCAATAGCGTCCTTCAGCGAAAACTCTAGCTTGGGTCCGTAGAAGGCGCCTTCACCTGGCTGAAGCACCAAGGTCTCGCCCGCTGCCTCGGCGGCGGCGGACAGGGCGGCCTCGGCCTTGTCCCAGACCTCGTCCGAGCCGGCGCGCAGTTCCGGACGCGTCGAGAACTTGGTGTCGGCCAGCGTCATGCCCAGGTCGTTATAGACCGAGCGCAACAGTTCGATGAACCGGGCGCTTTCCTCCGTGACCTGCTCTTCGCGGCAGAAGATGTGGGCGTCGTCCTGGGTGAAGGCGCGCACCCGCATGATGCCGTGCATGGCGCCCGACGGCTCGTAGCGGTGGCAGGCGCCGAACTCGGCCATGCGCAGCGGCAGCTCGCGATAGCTCTTCTGGCCGACGTTGAAGATCTGGATGTGGCCGGGGCAGTTCATCGGCTTGACCGCCAGGATCTCGCCCTCAGCGCTCTCGCACATGAACATGGCGTGGCCGAACTTCTCGGCGTGGCCCGACTTCTCCCACAGGCTCTTGTCGAGGATCTGCGGCGTCTTCACTTCCTTGTAGCCGGCCGCGTCGAGGCGGCGGCGCATGTAGTCCTCGAGCACGCGATAGAGCGCCCAGCCCTTGGCGTGCCAGAACACCATGCCCTTGCCCTCTTCCTGGATGTGGAAGAGGTCCATCGTCTTGCCCAGCTTGCGGTGATCGCGACGCTCGGCTTCCTCGATGCGCTTCACGTGCGCTTCCAGGTCGGCGTCCGAGGCCCAGGCCGTGCCGTAGATGCGCTGCAGCTGGGCGTTGTTCTGGTCGCCGCGCCAATAGGCGCCGGCCAGCTTGGTCAGCTTGAAGGCCTTGCCGATGTGCTTGGTCGACGGCAGGTGCGGTCCGCGGCAGAGGTCTTTCCAATTGCCCTGGCGATAGACGGTGATCGTGTCCGTGCCCGGCAGGTCACGGATGATCTGGGCCTTGTACTGCTCGCCGATGCCGTCGAAGTGCTTGATGGCCTCGTCGCGGTCCCAGACCTCGCGCGTGATCTTCTCGTCGCGGTCGACGATCTCCTTCATGCGCTTTTCGATCTTCTCCAGATCGTCCAGGCTGAACGGCTCGTCGCGGGCGAAGTCGTAATAGAAGCCGTCCTCGACGTTCGGGCCGATCGTCACCTGGGTGCCGGGGAACAGCTCCTGCACCGCCTCGGCCAGCACGTGGGCCGTGTCATGGCGGATGGTCTCGAGCGCCTCGGGGGCCTCGCGCGTCAGGATCTCGAACTTGCGTTCGCCGGTCAGCAGGTCGGCCGTCAGCGGCCGGTCCAGGTCGAGAACCTGGCCGTCCAGCTTGATCAGCAGGGCCTTCTTCTCGAGGGACTTGGAGATGGCGGCGGCGACGTCGCGCCCGCTCGAGCCGTCAGGGTATTGACGGGAGGAGCCGTCGGGGAAAACCAGGTCGATCATTCTTCACATATCCACTTGCGTGGCTGGCGTCGCGGCGGCGGCGGGTCGTAGCCCGATCCCCCTAACGGATTGCAGCGGCAAATCCGTCGCAACGCCAACCAGGAACCCTTGAGCGGGCCATGATCCTTGAGGGCGGCGGCCGCGTACTCCGAACAACTCGGCGCGAAGCGGCACTGACGCCCGATCAAAGGCGAGAGCGTCAACTTGTAGGCCCGGAGGCCGAGGTCGACGGTGCGGTCGTAGAAGGTCATGCCGGCGCGCGACTTATGTTGCAGTGCGGTTACACACGTCCCCGAGGGAGGGATCAAGCCGCGCCGGCGGTGCTAGTTCGCGTTTCGGAGACAGCTGTGGCCTTCCGGACAGCCTCCACCGTCGCCTCGAACGCCAGCAGCGTCGAAGCGTGACGGGCGGGATAGTCCTTGACCGGCTCCAGCACGGCGAGCTCCGCAAACCGGCCCGCGGGAGGCGAACCGTTCGTCTTAAGCATAGCGCGCAGAGAGTCCCGAGCCAACTCGATGTCGGAAAGTTCCGCGCCGACGACGTTCGCGCCCAGAATCGCGGCCGCCGCCTGACCCAAGGCGCAGGCCGAAACCTCCTGGGCGTAGTCGACGACCTTGCCGTCCTGGACCACCACGTCGACGTTGATCTTGCTGCCGCACAGCTTGGCGACCTTCTCGGCGCTGGCGTCGGGCGCGGCCAGGCGTCCGGCGCGCGGCATGTTGGCCACGAGCCCCAGGATCCGGGCGCTGTAGAGGTCGTCGATCATCGCACCCTAGATGGGGTTCTTCTGGCGCTCGGACCAGATCACCTCGGCGCGGTCGCGGACGGCCTCGCCCATCTCCGTGAACGCGGCCTTTAGCTTGCGACGCTCCTCGCGGGTGACGAACCGCAGCAGCAGGCCCATGAACAGCTCGCCGTTCGAGAACGTCGAGTTGTTCGGCCCCATGTTCTCGATCTCGAGATAGCGGATCGCCGTCACGAAGCCGCCCAGGCGCGTCGAGCGCCAATGCAGCTGCTCGTACGGCACCCAGTCCTGGACGATCGGCGCGACGACCTTGGGCGGTTCGCCGGGCAGATGCTGCTCGAGCGTCAAGGCCGTGCCGATCTTCATCTGGCCCTCGGCCTTGCGGTAGAGCGGGTTCCAGTCCTTCCAGGTCGAGAAGTCGGAAACGACCTCCCAGACGACCTCGGCGGGGGCCTGGACCCCGATGCGGTGTTCGACGGCGCGCTTCATGTTCGGCTCTTTATCACCACCGCTCGGGAGGCCTCAACTTCGCTCATCCACCCCCTCAACGTGTCATCCCGGCCGCAGCGTAGCGGAGAGCCGGACCCAGGGGCGACCGCAGCGCGCCGGCCCCTGGGTCCCGGACAGCCTCTGCGAGGCTTCCGGGATGACACGGAGTGTGGATCGCTAATGCGGAGGTGGCGAGATCCTACCTTTAGTCCTTCATCCGCCAGGTCGCGCCGGCCGGACCGTCCATGACGACGACGCCCAGGGCGTCCAGTTCGGCGCGGATGGCGTCGGCGGCGGCCCAGTCCTTGGCGGCGCGGGCGGCCAGGCGCTTGGCCAGCAGGTCCTCGACCTGGGCCTTCAGCTCGTCGGAGGCGTCACCCTCGAACCAGGCGTCAGGGTCAGCCTGCAGGAAGCCCAGCAAGGCGCCGGCCTCCAGCAGGCGGGCCTTGTTGGCGGCGATGGCGACGGTGTCGCCGGCCGTCACGGCCTTCTCGATCAGGCTCGAAACCTCGAAGAGGCTCGAAACCGCCAGCGGCGTGTTGAGGTCATCCATCAGGGCCGAGATCGTCTCATCCGGGGCTTCCATGGCCTGGTCCATCGGCACGTCCTTGGCGCGACGCAGGGCGCCGTACAGGCGGTCCAGCGACTTGCGCGACTGCTCGATCAGGTCCGGCGTCCAGTCCAGCGGCTGGCGGTAGTGGGCCGACAGCAGCGCCCAGCGGATCACCTCGCCCGGAACTGTCTTCAGCAGTTCGTGCGGGATGATCACATTGCCCAGGCTCTTGGACATCTTCTCCCCGCTCATGTCGAGGAAGCCGTTGTGCATCCAGTAGTTGGCCAGCACCGGCAGCTCGTGGGCGCAGCGGCTCTGGGCCACTTCGTTCTCGTGGTGCGGGAAGGTCAGGTCGATGCCGCCGGCGTGGATGTCGATGGTCTTGCCCAGCGCCTTGTCGATCATGGCCGAGCACTCGATGTGCCAGCCSGGACGGCCCGCGCCCCAGGGGCTTTCCCACTCGGGCTCGTTTTCCTTGGACGGCTTCCACAGCACGAAGTCGGCCGGATGGCGCTTGTACGGCGCGACCTCGACGCGGGCCCCGGCGATCATCTCGTCCAGGTCGCGGCCCGACAGCTGGCCGTAGTCCGGGAAGCTCTGGGTGTCGAACAGCACGTGGCCCTCGGCGGCGTAGGCCTTGCCGTTGTCGACCAGCTTGCCGATCATCTCGACGATGGCGTCGATATGGTCGGTGGCCTTGGGCTCGAGGTCGGGGCGCAGAGCGCCCAGCGCGTCGCCATCCTCGTGATAGGCGGCGAGGTAGCGGTCGGTGATGACCTTGATCGCCACGCCTTCGTCGGCGGCCTTCTTGTTGATCTTGTCGTCAACGTCCGTGACGTTGCGCGCATAGACCACCGCGTCCTCGCCATAGAGGTGGCGCAGCACGCGATACAGCACGTCGAACACCACGACGGGCCGGAAATTGCCGATGTGGGCGTGGTTGTAGACCGTCGGACCGCAGACATACATCGTCACCCGCTTGGGATCGGCCGGAACGAAGTCGCGCTTCTCGCGCGTCATGGTGTCGTGGATCTTCAGGGTCATTGGGTCGCGGCAACCTGACGTAACGGAGGTGTTGCCCCCAGAGGGGGCCGGCCCCATATAGCTAGGACGCGCGCTCACCACCATGTCTGTTTGGTCGCTAGGCCTGCAGACGGCGAGATGCGCGACGGGTGGCACGCGTCATTCCGGGGCGACAGGCGCCCCGGCGCAACTCAGCCCGGGAAGAACCTCCTCACAACATGGACGCACTGACCCGCGAGCGAACCCTGATCGGTACGGACGATGCCGGTCTTGATCTTGAACCCGCCCAGCGCCCCACCAAAGACGAGGCCATGGCCGCGGTGCGGACCCTGCTGGCCTGGGCCGGCGACAATCCCGACCGCGAAGGCCTGCTGGACACGCCCGAGCGCGTCGTCGAGGCCTATGGCGAGTGGTTCGCCGGCTATCACGGCGATCCGGCCAAGGAGCTGTCGCGCACCTTCGAGGACGTGCAGGGCTATGACGACATGGTCATGCTGCGCGGCATCGACGTGCAGAGCCATTGCGAACACCACATGGCGCCGTTCCTGGGCAAGGCCTGGGTGGCGTACATGCCGACCGGCAAGGTCGTCGGCCTGTCCAAGCTGGCCCGCCTGGTCGAGATCTTCGCCAAGCGTCTCCAGACCCAGGAGACCATGACCATGCAGATCGCCGACGCCATCGAGGACCACCTCTCGGCGGCCGGCGTGGCCGTGCTGATCGACGCCGAGCACCAGTGCATGAGCACCCGCGGCGTCCGCCACCACGACGTCTCGACCATCACCACCCAGTTCCGCGGCGTGTTCAAGACCGACAAGGTCCTGCAGCAGCGGTTCATGGATCTGGTGCGGAAGTAATTCGGATACTTGCCCCCTCCGGGCCTGCGGCCCTCCTCCCCCGGAGGGGGAAGAAGCCGCCGCGATCCTTCTTCCCCCTTCGGGGGAGGAGCGCGAAGCGCGGAGGGGGCAAGTGACCTGACCTAAGCCGCCGCCCGGATCCCTTCGCGGAGCTTCGCCACGCAGGCATCCACTGGCCGGTGCGTCAGCGTCACCAGCACGAAGCTGATCAGCATCAGCAGGTACCAGGCGCCCATCTTCTCGATCGGCACCATCGTCCAGCCGTCGCGCTGGCTGGGATAGATCCAGGCGCCGGCGAAGGTGCCCAGGTTCTCGGCGAACCAGATGAACAGTGACACCAGCACGAAGCCCATCAGCATCGGCATCCGCCGCGCCGTCTGGTCCGGCGTGAACACAAACCAGCTACGTCCGAACAGGATGGCCGACAGGGCGAACAGGCCCACGCGGATGTCGGTCACATAGTGGTGGGTGAAGAAGTTGGCGTAGATCAGCACCGCCAGGATGTGGGTGCTCCAAAACGGCGGATAGCGCTGGAAGGTGATGTCGAACAGCCGCCAGGCCCGGGCGATGTAGCTGCCGACGCAGGCGTACATGAAGCCGGTGAACAGCGGCACCTGGCCGATCCGTAGCAAGCTGGGCTCGGGGTAGATCCACGAGCCGTGGGCGGTCTTGAACAGCTCCATGACCGTGCCGACGACGTGGAAGATGAAGATCACCAGCGCCTCGTCCCAGCGCTCCAGCTTCAGGGCCAACAGGGCGGCCTGGATGGCGACAGAGGCGAGAACCAGGAAATCGTAGCGGGCCATGGCCGCATGCTCGGGCCACAAGAGCTTGGTGCCGACCAGCAGGGCCAGCATCAGCCCGCCGAACAGGCACGCCCAGGCCTGCTTCAGCCCGAACAGCAGGAACTCGTAGGCGTAGCCGTTCCAGCGCGAGCGCCGCGCCCAGGGGCGAGCCCGGTCGTCCAGCGCCGCGACGGCGGCCTTGATGCGGTCTTTCAGATTCATCGCGTCCCCTAGAGCGCGTCAGGCGAAAGTGTACGCGGTTTCGCCGCCAGACGCGCTCTATGCAAAGAACAGAGCCTGCTCAGGCAGGCTCTGTGGTCGGGGAAGCTAGCGCAGGCTGTTTCGCTGCGCCATATGTGGCCTCATGAGCACGTCCCTGTTCCCCGAAGCCCACAGCAAGCTCGACCTGGAGCGCGGATCCGCCCTCGCGCCGCGCTTCAACGCCGACGGCCTGGTCGTGGCGGTGGCCCAGCACGCCGACACCGGCGAGATCCTGATGCTGGCCTGGATGAACGACGAGGCCCTGAAGCTGACGGTCGAGACCAGCATCGCCCACTACTTCAGCCGCTCGCGCAACGAACTCTGGAAGAAGGGCGAGACCAGCGGCCAATTGCAGGACGTCGTCGAGCTGCGGGTCGACTGCGACCAGGACGCGGTGCTGCTGAAGGTGCGGCCACGCGGCGACGGCGGCGCGTGCCACGTCGGCTTTCGCTCGTGCTTCTACAGGGTGCTGGAGGACGGACAGCTCGTGGAGCGGGACGCGCTGGATCATGACCACGCCTGAGGCCCTGGTCGCCTTCACCCTGGCCGCCGGCCTGCTGACCCTGACGCCGGGTCTCGACACCGCCCTCGTCATCCGCACCGCCGCCGCCGAGGGTCCGCGCCGAGCCGCCGGGGCGGCGATCGGCATCGGCCTGGGCTGCCTGGTCTGGGGCGCGGCGGCCGCGTTCGGCGTCGGCGCGCTGCTGACCGCGTCCGAGCTGGCCTACACGGTGCTGAAATGGGCGGGCGCGGCCTATCTCGCCTGGACCGGTATCCGGATGATCCTCAAGCCGCGCGACCAGTTCGAGCCGGGCGAGATGAACGCCGTCGACGCCGGCCCGATCGCGGCGATGCGGCGGGGCCTGCTGACCAACCTGCTCAATCCCAAGGTCGGGATCTTCTACGTGTCGTTCCTGCCCCAGTTCATGCCGGCCGGCGTCGATCCGGCGCGGTTCGGCCTGCTGCTGACATCGATCCACGTGGTCGAGGGCCTGCTCTGGTTCGCCGCCCTGATCGCCGCGACCGTGCCGATCGCCGGCCTGCTGCGCGAGGCCGTGGTGGTGCGCTGGCTGGACCGGATCACCGGCGGGGTGTTCGTGGCGTTCGGATTGAAGTTGGCGCTGGAGCGGCGGTAAGACTTGCCCCCTCCGCGCTTCGCGCTCCTCCCCCGGAGGGGGAAGAAGGATCGCCTTCCGCCCGCCTTCGGGGGCGGACGACCGCGAAGCGGTCAGGTGGGGGGGCGCGGCACCGGCCGTTCAAATCTCCTTTAGCGCCTCGACCCCGCCGCCGCTGGCCGGCGTCACCGCAAAGCGCTTCAACACGCTGGTCTCGTATTTCGGCTCGAAAATCGTCGACACCGCCATCAGCTCGCCCGTCGCCTTGCCGTGCTCGAGGGTCAGCAGCAGGAAGCCCTTGGCGCTGGGGTGGACGTATTTCACTTCCTTGTTCCGCTGCACGAAGGCCTCGCCCAGCGGTACGTCGGGCAGGACGTCGCCATAGCCCGGCGAGGTGACCGAGGTCGCGCCGAACTCGGCCGCCACGCGGGTCTTGCCCGCGTCGTCCCACAGCTCGTTGGCCCAGAACATGTGGCTGTCGCCGGCCAGCACGATCGGGCGGGCCTTGGCCGCCGTGAGAATGTCGTAGACCCGCTGGCGATCGGCCGGATAGCCGTCCCAGGCGTCCAGGTTCGAGGGGATGTCATAGGCCGACATCGACACCGTCTGGGCGACGCGCTTGCGGACATATTCGGGCAGCTTGGCCAGCAGGGCGGCGAACTTCTCCTCGCCCATGGTCGCCTTCAGGTCCGGCGGGGCGACGCGGGCCATGACCACCTGGTTGCCCAGCACCTGCCAGGCGGTATTGGCCTTGACCGAGGCGCCGACTTGCGAGGCCAGCCACTGCTCCTGGCCCTCGCCCATCATCCGGTGCGCGCTGTCCTTCCACTTGGTGGTGAAGGCGGCGACGTCGGGCTTGCCGTCGACCATCGGCATGTCGACGTCGTAGTCCAGCTCGTGCGTGCGAGCCGACAGCCGGGTCTCGACCATCAGCAGGCTGGCGACGTCGCCGAACTGGAAGCCGCGCCAGGCAGCCTCGGGCAGGCTGCCCGGCCCGGTGTCGGCGATCGGCATCCACTCGTAATAGGCCTTCAGGGCGGCGGCCTTGCGCGTCGCCCAGTCGCCTTCCGTCTTGGGATCGTGGTTCTCGGCCCCGCCGATCCAGCTGTTGTCGGCGGTCTCGTGGTCGTCCCAGACCACGATCCACGGCGCGCGGGCGTGGGCGGCCTGGGTGGCGGGGTCGGCCTTGCACTGGGCATGACGGCGGCGATAGTCGGCCAGCGTCAGGATCTCGTGGGGCGGATCGGGCATCCGCGACTTGGCCACCGGCGAGTTCATGCCGTAGTCGCCGGGCGCGCCGCCGTACTCGTAGATGTAGTCGCCCAGGTGCACGACCGCGTCGACGCGCGGCAGCTTGGCGATAGCGTCGTAGGCGTTGAAATAGCCGTTCGGGTAGAGGCTGCAGGAGACCACGGCCAGGACGACATCCTTGGTCGCGCCGGCCGGCAGGGTCCGCGTGCGTCCGACCGGCGAGGTCACGACGCCGCCCTCCTGGTTGCGGGCCTTGAAGCGGTACCAGTACTCGGTCCCCGGCTTCAGCCCGTTGCCGTCCATGTCGTGCTTGACCGTCCAGTCGCGGCTGGCGCGGGCGCGCAGGCCCATGCTGGTGTTGATCAGCGTCTTGAAGTCCGGATCGGCCGCGACCTCGAGATCCAGGTCGATGTCGCCGGTCGTGGCCTGCTTGGGCGTCACCCGGGTCCAGAAGATCACCGAATGAGCCTCGGGGTCGCCGCTGGCCACCCCGTGCTCGAAGGCGACCGGACCCTTGTACCAGTTGATCGGGGCGGCGGCGGCTTCGCTGGCGGCGGCGCCCGACAGGCCTAGCAGGCCCAGAACCTTGCGGCGGTCGATGTTCATCCCAGCTCTCCTCGACAATGGCCTGTCATCCCGGCCGTAGCGAAGCGGAGAGCCGGGACCGCGGCAAGCTCGAAGCTTGCGGCGGTCCCGGCTCGGCGCGCTGCGCGCTTGGCCGGGATGACAGTTTTTAACGACGGAACGTCACGCCCACGCCCATGAAGCGGGGCTTGCCGGCGATGAAGGTCGGGATGCCGAAGCTGTCGCCGGTGTTTCCGGCGTCCTTCAGGTAACGCTCGTCGCCGAGGTTCTCGACGAAGGCCTCGACCTTCCAGCGGTCGTCGACAGCGCCAAAGCCCAGGCGGACGTTCAGCAGGCCGTAGGCGTTCTGGAACTCGTCGACCGCTCTGTCGGGGAACAGGCCCGCCGACTGCAGGTCGGTGCGATCGTTGTCGTCGTCGAAGAACATCTTCGAGCGCCAGGTGTAGGTCGGGGTGAAGGTCAGCTTGCCGCCCAGCGCCTCGCGGCTGAACGCGGCGCCGACCGAGAAGGTCTGGTCCGGCGACAGACGGAAATGGTTGCCCTCGCGCAGGCCGGTCTCCAACCGGGCGTGGTTGTAGGCGTAGGTCCCGAACAGGGTCCAGAAGTCGCCGGCCTGGACGCGGGCCTCGCCCTCGAAGCCATAGGCCTTGGCCTTGCCGGCATTCAGGGTCACCACCTGCGCGCCCTGGCGGAAGCTGGTGGCGAAGTTGTCGTAGTCGTAGCGGAACACCGAACCCGACAGGTAGAGGCGACCGCCCATCAGCTTGCCCTTGGCGCCGGCCTCGTAGGAGTCGACCACCTCGGAATCGACGACGTTGAAGCGCGGCTGGCCCAGCGGCGTCGCCGGGGCGCTGGTCGAGATCACGTCCGGGCGACGACCGCGCGCGAACGACGCGTAGAGGCTGACGGTCTCCGACGGGGCGTAGCGGCCGACCAGTCGCCAGGTGACGCCACTGTCGTCGATCGACCGGGAGAAGGTGTCGCCGTTGTTGGCGGTCGGCTGGGCGATCAGGCCCACGGTCGGGAGCAGCGGATTGTTCACCGCGTTGGGCTGGGCGGCCAGGAACAGGTTGGTCGGGGTCGGGGCGGCCAGCAGGATACCCAGCACCGAGCGGCCGTTCTGCACGCCCGAACGGTAGGCCGCCTCGCGGTCCTCGCTGGTGTAGCGGACGCCGGCGGTGATCTCGAACTTGTCGGTCAGCTTGAACGTGCCGTCGGCATAGACGTCGTAGGCGGTGTTCTCGCCGTAGTTGGCGAATTCCTCGCGGTGCACCGGCTTCAGGTTCGAGACCAGGCCGGGCGCGAGGGCGGCGGGAATGCCGAAGCCCAGCTGCAGCACCTGGGCCAGGTAGGCCGGGTTGGTCAGCACGGCCAGCGGCTGCGGGTTCGGGCGGCTGATCCCTAGCGGCGTATTGCCGGCCAGCAGGGCCAGGACCAGGCGTTCGTCCATCTGGCCCGGGATCCGCCACGAGCCCGTCTCGTGGAAGTAGTTGGCGCCGACGAAGCCGCTGAAGCGGCCGCCGGCGTCGTAGTTCAGGCGCAGTTCCTGGCTCTGCTGGCGACCTTGCGCGTCCTCGGCGAAGGTCAGGATCGGCAGGGACGAGCCGTCGGGATCGAACACCTCGTTCGAGTGGAAGGCGCGGGTGGCGGTGATCGACGACAGGCTGAGGCTGTCATTGATCTTGTACTCGGCCAGAGCGGTGAGGCCGTAGACCTTGCGGTCCAGGCCCAGCGGCTTGCCGCCCTCGAAGCCGGCGCCCGGCGACAGGGTCGCGGCCGAGCCGACGCCGGTATCGCCCAGGATCTCGCCGGTGATCGGGTTGGTCGGATTGAAGGTGTGGCTCTTGAACGAGGTGCCACTGGTGTCGTCGACCTGGTAGTTGCCGATCAGGTCCAGTGTCAGGTTCCCCGGCTCCAGGTGGTAGGCCAGGCGCACGGCCTTGGTGTCGGTCGAGTTGTAGGCGTCGCCGCCGGCCGCGTCCTTCACATAGCCGTCGACCTGGCGGGTGCGGGCCGCGATGCGGAAGGCCGAGCCGTTCTCGAACGCGAAATTGACCATGGTCTCGCCGACCAGATAGCCGCCCGTGCCGCCCTCGGCCTTCAGCGCCCAGTCGAAGTTGGCCGGATTGGCCTTGTTCTGCACCAGGTTCACCGCGCCGATCAGGGCGCCGCGGCCGAACAGGGTCGATTGCGGGCCCTTGGCGATCTCGACCCGCTCCATGTCGAACAGCTCGACGTAGGAGCCGCGCGAACGCGAGATCGGCACGCCGTCCTGATAGATCGACACCCGCGTCTCGTCGGTGGCCGAGCCCGAGTCCGAGGTGATGCCGCGCATCACGAAGCCGGAATTGTTGTTCGACTGGTTCTGGACCAGGAAGCCGGGGGTGAAGGCCGACAGCTCGTCGAACGCCTTGACCCCGATGGCCTCCAGGAACTTGCCGGAATAGGCGGTCACCGCGATCGGCACCTCGACCGGGTCCTGGGCGCGCTTCTGGGCGGTGATGACCAGCTCGCCCAGGTTGGTGGCCTGCTCGTTGTTGGCCGGCGCCGGCGCGTCTTCGGCGGCGAAAGCCGGGACGGCGGCGGCCAAGGCCAGCAGGCTGGCGGTCAACAGTGTGGTGGTGCGAAAGGCGCGCATCGACTATCCCCCTCGAAACGATACTCAACTCGGCCGTAGGCACGGCGCGTGTCGAAGACGCGACGGACCTGTGAAGGAGCGATGAAACCCCCGGTGGAAAACAGGCTGGACCAGGCGGACGACAGGCTGGATGACGAGGTCCTGGACGAGAGCGCTCTCGAACCGGGCGCCGACGGCGGCGGCGGTCACCTGCTGACCGCCGACCTGCCCGAGGCCTTGGCCGGTCAACGGCTCGACAAGGTCCTGGCCCCGCTGTTTCCCGACCTGTCGCGCGCCCGCCTGCAGGCCCTGATCGGCGAGGGCCGCCTCTCCCTGGACGGCCAGCCGATCACCGACGCGTCGCGCAAGGCCAAGACCGGGACCTACACCCTGCTGGTGCCGCCGCCGACCCCGGCCGAGCCCGAACCCGAAGCGATCCCGCTGACCGTGCTCTACGAAGACGCGCACCTGATCGTGGTCGACAAGCCGGCCGGCATGGCCGCCCACCCCGCGCCCGGCAGCCTGACCGGCACCCTGGTCAACGCCCTGCTGCACCACTGCGGCGACAGTCTGTCGGGTGTCGGCGGCGTAGCGCGGCCGGGTATCGTCCACCGCCTGGACAAGGACACCTCGGGCGTCATGGTCGCGGCCAAGACCGACGCGGCGCACAAGGGCCTGTCGGCGCTGTTCTCGACCCACGACATCGACCGCCTCTACATCGCCCTGACCCGCGGCGCGCCATCGCCGGTCGCCGGCACGATCGAGACCCGCCTGGGCCGCTCGCTGACCGACCGCAAGAAGATGGCGGTGCTGAAGTCCGGCGGTCGCGAGGCGATCACCCACTACACGGTCGAGGCAGTGTTCGGACCTCAAGGCAAGCGGTCGGGCGACAAGCCGCTGGCCGCCCGCGTCGCCTGCCGGCTGGAGACGGGCCGCACGCACCAGATCCGCGTCCACATGGCCAGCAAGGGTTCGCCCTGCCTGGGCGACGGCGTCTATGGCGCCAGCCCGCCGGCGACCGCGGTGCGCGAGCAGATCGCGGCGGCGGGCCTGAAACGCCAAGCCTTGCACGCGGCGGTGCTGGGCTTCGTCCATCCGATCACCGGCCAGGCCCTGCGGTTCGAGACGCCCCTGCCGCCGGACATGGCGGCGCTGGAGGACGGGCTGAAAACCCTCTGACGCCGGAAATAGGCGAAGCTTGCGCCCCGGCAACAAAAGCGCCCTAATTGCGCTGGCTTGGCGCTCTAGGGTGTCGGTCCTGTCATCGTGGAGCGTACCATGCGGCCCTATCTCGCGATTATCGCCCTCGGCGCCGCAGCCATCCTGGCCGATCCCGCCTTGGCGACCGCCGCGCCCGACGACGAAGTCATCGCCACCGCGCAAGCCAAGCCGACCGCCGCCGCCCTGGCCGCCGCCGCGGCCCAGACCCCCGCGCCGGTCGCCGCGACCGCCGTGCGGCCGCTGACCACGCAGGAACAGGTCGCCGCCTTCCTTGCCGCCAACCCGACCCCTCAGTACGACGACGGCCCGCGCGGCCTGGTCCCGGCCGATCGGGACGAGAACGGCAAGCGCAAGGTCCACGGCTCGATGGGCGTCTCGGTCGGCACCGGCGGCTATCGCAGCACCTATGCCAGCGCCCTGTTCCCGGTGGGAGAAACCACCACGGTCGGCATCGCCGTCTCCCAGACCAAGTTCGGCAAGAACGGCGGCTATATCGCCGACCCATATGGCTATGGCCCGGGCGGCTATTATGACGGTTACGGCGGCTATGGCGGCTATGGCTACGGCCGAGGCCTGCGCGCGCGCGGCGGCGAGCGCCAGTCCGTCGCGCTGTCGGTGATGTCCGGCGGCCCCGGCCGCGGCGACACCACGCCCGACGGCTGCGCGCCCGGCTTCCGCGCCGACGGCCGCTATGTCGAACCGCTGTGGGTCGAAGGCATGCGCGACGGCGCCCATCCGTGCGCGGCCGCCAGCCCGGCTCGCTGATCGCGAGAATCTGTTTTCCGGCGCCGCCGTTCGCTGATGTTTAACGGCTTGCGCGCCATGGTGCGCGCCTCGGGCGTCTGAGGCTTATTAATGCAGCCGGAAATCACTGCTTATCGCCATCCCTCGACCGGGACGGTGACCTACCTGATCGTCGATCCGGCTACCTTCCTCTGCGCCATCGTCGACCCGGTGCTGGACTTCGACCTGGCCACCGAGGCCGTCGACACCAGCTTCGTCGACAAGATCATCGCCGACATCCGCGCCAAGGATTTGGGTCCGACCTGGATCCTCGAAACCGGCCTGCACACCGGCCATCTCTCGGCCGCCGGCCACCTGAAGTACGAGACCGGGGCCTCGATCTGCATCGGCGCCGGCGTGGTCCAGAGCCTCAAGCGCCTGGCTCCCAAACTGGGCGAAAGCGGCGTCGACCTGGACGGCTGGGACTTCGACAAACTGGCCAAGGACGGCGAGGCCCTGCCGATGGGCGGGCTGGAGATCACCGCCATCGCCCTGACCGGCCGCCTGCCCGGGGCGGTCGCCTACCGGATGGGCGACGTCGTCTTCACCGGCGACCTGCTGCTGGCGCCGGACGAGGGCGCGGGCCGTTGCGACGTCCCCGGCGCTGACCCCGGCAAGGCCTGGGACGACGCCCGCAAGTTCCTTCAGCTGCCGCCCAAGACCCGCGTCCTGCCCGGCCTCAGCGCGGCCGAGCCGCGCGAGTCGACCGTGGCCGAGGAGAAGGCCGCCAACATCCAGCTGAACGACAAGATCGACCGGCTGGACTTCATCGCCCTGCGCACCGCCGCCGACGCCTTCCTGCCCGACCCGGTGCTGGCCCCGGCCGCCCTGCGCGTGGCCGTCCGCGCCGGCCGCTTGCCGCCAGAAGCCGAGACTGGTCCGCGTTTCCCGGCCGTCGACCTCTCCACGCTCTAGGCTCTTACCGTTCTTTTTGGAAACCCACTTGCTTGCCGCGCTGGCGCCGCGCATATGGTTCGCACGCGAAGCATATGGAGACGACGGCCATGGCCGAGGATTTCAGCGCCGCCCTGACGGCGGGCCAGGTCGGCTTTCTTCCGGACCTCCTGGGCCTGCAATGGATCGAAGCGCGCCCGGGCTATGTGAAAGGCCGCTTCGAGGTCGACAAGCGCCACATGGCCCCCAACGGTTTCCTGCACGCCGCCAGCGTCATCGCCTTGGCCGACTCGGCCAGCGGTTACGGCTGCATGGTCTCGTTGCCGGAAGGGGCAACCAGCTTCACCACCATCGAGCTGAAGTCGAACTTCCTGGGCACGGCCCGCGAGGGCGGCGTGGCGGTCGAGGCCAATCTGGTCCACGGCGGCCGCAACACCCAGGTCTGGGACGCCGTCGTGACCCACGAGACGACCGGCAAGACCATCGCGCTTTTCCGCTGCACCCAGATGATTCTGCGGCCAAAAGGCTGAAGGCCAAAAAGCTTGGAGAAAGCGTCTCCGGGGGGCTTGCTTCCCGACGGCGACGCCGCTAGGTATCGCGCCCTCGACCTCGGGCGGCTTGCAAAAGCCTCCCCGAACGGCGGCCTGGAGAGGTGGCAGAGTGGTCGAATGTACCGCACTCGAAATGCGGCGTGCCTGGAAGGGCACCGTGGGTTCGAATCCCACCCTCTCCGCCAG
The DNA here is from genome assembly GCF_056401555.1 of Caulobacter sp. P4_E5. Taxonomy (NCBI): domain Bacteria; kingdom Pseudomonadati; phylum Pseudomonadota; class Alphaproteobacteria; order Caulobacterales; family Caulobacteraceae; genus Caulobacter; species Caulobacter sp. P4_E5. The sequence goes on along the minus strand of NZ_JBFUJD010000009.1, from coordinate 44,640 downwards.
CCACCCCCCAATCAGCGCCAAGACGTCCCAGGGCATCCGGTAAATCCCGCGCCACCGATGGGCTAGCGGGCGCGGGTTGTCCCGCCCGTGGCAAAACCCGGCTTCAAAAGCACGTGCTCCGAAATCCAGCAGAGCCTCGCTTGCCGCCACAGGCTGTGGACCAATCTGGAACCGACCTTAACGCTCAGCCGGTGCGCGATCTAAAAGACGCCTCGGATYGAAACCGTCACGGCGCGACCATCGTAGTCGTTGGCGCGCGGAACCTGCTCGATGTTCTGGTATTGGATGCGCCGGGCGTTGGTCAGGTTGTAGACGTCGACGGTCAGATTCAGCCGCTCGTTCACGGCGAAGGCGATCGACGAGTCGATCTGGCCGCGCGCCTTGACCCTGCTTGTCCCGCCCGTGAACGAATTCAATCCCGACAGAATGTACTCGTCCCGATAGTTGTAGACGACGCGCACGCCCAGGCGCTTGGTCTCATAGTAGCCGATGACGTTGTAGCTGCGCGCTGAAACGCCGGGCAGGATGGCGGGCGATCCGTCGGGATTTCGGCCCTCAAGCCGGGTCAGCGAATAGTTGATGACGCCCCCAAAGTTCCGCCAGAAGCCGGACAGGAAATCCAGGTTCTGTTGCAGGCTGAATTCCAGGCCCGTCACCCGCAACGGCCGCTCCTGGTTGAAGTTGCCGGTGGCGGTGATCACCGCCGGCTTTCCGCCCACCAGGATGTCGCTGAGACACTGATCGCCATGGATCGTCAGGTGGCCCAGGCCGAAGGCCGTGGCGTCGGCGGGGCACAGCTTTTCAAGGCGGTTCTCGACCGTCGCCAGGTTGCGGATGTCCTTGCGATAGGCGTCCAGGGACACCATCCCGCCCGAGCGGTTGTACCACTCCAGCGAAACGTCGTGAGACCAGGCTGTGAAGGGCGTCAGGTCATAGCCGCCATAGGTGATGGCGAACCCTTGGTCCGTGGCGATCACCGCGCTGGCCGGGCTGAGGTTGCGCGGTTGGGGGCGCACGAAGGTCTTGTAGGACGCCAGCCGCAGGATCAGCGTGTCGCTCAGATCGGCGGCGACCAGCAGCGACGGCGACCACTGGCCGTAGTCGCTCTCGAACCGCGCCGGCTCATAGCGGACGTCGCCAGACAGGTCGGTGTTGCGATTGAGCGTGACGATGTCCTGCTGGGTGTGCTCGTAGCGCAAGCCCACATTGCCCCGGATCGGCAGACCCAGCATGTGTCGATCGAACCGTCCTTGGACATAGGCGGCGCTTGTCAGGCCGGAAACCCGGAAATTGTTCGCCGAGTACGAGTCGCTCGCTGGGTCGTTGATCCAGCCGGTCGTCGTCAGCAGGTCGCCAGACTGCGGGCTGACCGGCTGCAGGCGCGCGACGGCGTAGTCGTAGTCGATGCTGGTGAAGGGGTTCAGATAGCCCGGCGCCGCGCCGCCGAAGAAGTCGGCCGCATAGGCGCTGTTCTTGAGAAAGCTGGCGTCGATGTTCTGGGTCCGCACGCCCTTGGCGCTAGTCCGGTAGCCGCGCGAAGCAAAACGCGTGCGCTCCAGCCTCATGCCGCCCGAGACGGACGAAAGCGGGCCCGCGGAAACAGATCGATCGATGTCGAGCTGGGCCGCGTCGATCGCATTCCGCGTATAGCCGGAGGATCCGGCGACCACGAGCTGATCCCCGACGCTGTTCTGCTGGAACGCTGGATTGGCCGTCGACAACCAGGTCCACGGTCCGGGCGTCACCGGCGGCGCGGCTCGCGGCGCCAGGGTCAGGATGTATCGCCGGATATCGCCGCCGCCGGAGACGAAGGATCCAGAAACGCCATTGCCGCTAGCCTTCGAGACGTTGCGCCAGTCGATCTGGGTCTGGGTGTAGTCATAGACCCCGCGCGAGCTGATCAGCGCTCCGGTCGCGCTCCAGGGCCCCGCCGTCCACTGCGTTCGGCCGTTCAGGCTCCAGGACTTCTGGACGATCGGCTCCGAGCGGAGGGAGGTGTTGATCTGGACGTTCGAGAAGTCCAYGGCGCTGACGTAGGCCAGACCATCCGACAGCCGCTGCACGGCGCCCGTCGGCGCGACGCGCGTGGTCGCCGGGCGCATGTCGACCTCGTTCATCTCGGTGAAGTTCTTGGCCAGGGCGCGGCGCGTGAAGAACCCCTCGAGGCTGAACTTGAGATGGGTCGAGGGAGCGTATTCGACGCCGGTCGTCGCGGTCAGGAGTTTGCCTTCGTTCAACTTGACCACTTGGCGCACGTCGGAGGGAAACAGCACGCCRGTGCGGGCCCGCCGCCCCGTGCCCGAGGCGCTGCAGGCCTCGCCTCGCGCGCAGCCCCCATCCGCCGCCAAAGGCGCGAAATAGTCCGCGTACAGGGCGTTGAAGCCCGGAGTCAGGTCATTGAGCGGCGTGTACTGGTTGAAGTTGATCGAATCCCGGCGGAAGCGCTCCTTCTTGAAGGCCACGACGCCGAACGCGGCCAGGTTGGGCCGGAAATGATGGGCGGCCGACAGCGTCATAGCGGGCGTGGCCAGATCGCCCAGGCTGTCCTGTTCATAGGAGATCTTGTAGGCCGCGCCGTCGCGGCGGCTGAGGGCCGACTGGATCTTGAGGTCGATATTGCCGCTCAGCCCGCCCGACTGGTCCGAGGCCGACGGCGACTTGTTGATGGTGATGGCCGAGAAGATGTCGGAGTTGAACGCCCCCAGCGGCGTCGAGGAATCCAGCATCGGCTCGGCGAAGGCCTGGCCGTTGATGGTCGTGCGCGCGAACGTCCCCGGCAGGCCGCGCAGGTTGATCGTGGCGTTGCGGGACTCGGCTTCTCGATTGATCTGTACGCCGGTGATCCGTTGGATCGCCTCGCCGACATTGAGGTCGGGAAAACGCCCCAGACCATCCGACGAGATGGAGTCTGTGATTCCGGGATTTGAACGCTTCATGCGGATGGCGTCGGCATAGCTCTGGCGGAAACCGGTGACGACGACCGACGTCACGACCGTCGCCCCCTCGGCCGTCGCAACAGGGTCGACGGGCCTGGGCGCGGCGCGCTTGACGATCAGGACCGCGCCGTTGGGGCGAAGCTGCGCCACCAGACCGGTGCCCTCCAACAAGGTTCGCAGCGCCGCCTCGGTGTCGAGCGCGCCGACCAGCGCCTGGGTCGTGACGCCCTTGAGGTCCGCGCCATTGGCCAGCACCTGCAGGCCTGACTGACGGAAGAAGGCCTGCAAAGTCTCCACCGCCGGCCCGGCGGCGATATCGAAGCGCTTCAACCGCGCCTGCGCCTGGACGTGACCGGCGGCCAGCAGGAGGCACGTCGCGACCGTCAGCGACAGCCGTTCCCCTCCTCGACCGCGACTGGTCGACGACGCCATCCAGCGCTCACCCTTCCCTCTCGGCTTCTTCGATCCCGTATGCGATCGCGAGCCTGTTCTTGGCCTTCGGACTAGCTTCGGTCCGATGGCGTATTGGCCGGCCTTTTCCCACCCACCGTTAGGCGCTCGCCCGTCCGGCTCACGGGGACATTCATCAGCGCCTGGACGGCGTCGACGAACTGCTCCGGCTGGTCGGCGCGATACTGGCCGACCAGGCGCTGCGCGCCCAGCGCGGGATCGGCGATGACGATCTTCAGCCTGTTGTAGCGGTTGAACTCCAACGCGGCCTCGGCCAGCGTCTGATTGTTCAGGATGATGTTGCCCTCGCGCCAGGCCAGTCTGCGCTCGACCTCTTGCGGCGCGGCGCGCACCGAGATCGGCTCGGCGCGATAAGGCACGAACGCCTGCTGGCCGGCCGAGATGCGCCTGGCGCCGCCCGCCCCGCCGGCGTTCCAGGCCTCGACCACGCCCTCGGTCACCAGGACGTCGGCCCCTGTCGTCCGCCGCCGGACGCTGAATGCGGTCCCGACGGCCCTGACGGAGACCTCGCCGGCCTCGACGACGAACGGTCTCTCGGGGTTCTTGGCGACTTCGAACAGGGCTTCGCCGCTGACGAGGACGACGCGGCGCAGCTTGGGCGTCATGCTTACTTCGAGGCGGCTGTCGCTGTTCAGGCTGGCGATGGACCTGTCTTCGAGCGGGACCTTGCGGACCTCGCCCAAGGTTGTCGTTAGGGTTTTGTCGCCCGCGAGGCGCGGCCCCAACACCATGACGGTCAACCCCGCCGCCGCGCTGGCCGCGACACCGGCGCCGAGGACGACGCGGCGGGACGGCCGCTGAGCGGCGCTCGCCCTCGCGGTCCGGCGGGGCGACTCGGGTCGCAGATTGGCCTGGACGGTCGCCTTGTCCAGGCTGCGCCAGATCGCCTGGGCTCGTAGATAGGCCCCTTGCTGTCGCGGCCCGGTGTCGTACCAGGTCTCGAAAGCGCGCTGCGCCTCTTCGTCCAGCGGACCCGATGACTGGCGCACGACCCAATCGGAGGCTTCCTTGTCGATCGGCGACATCAGCGACCGAGCCGCGCCGGAATGCGGGACCGACCGGAGCGCTGAGCCTCGCGATCGCCCGAGACGCTGACCCGCGCGACCGTGTCGGAAATGATGTGCATGCCGCGCATGGTCTCCTTCTCGACCACGTTCTCGCTGAGACCCAGTTGCCGCGCGGTTTCGGCCTGCGACAAGCCATAGACCTTGCGCATCTGGAAGACGTCGCGGCAGCGCTCCGGCAACCTGGCGATGACGCCCAGCACCCATTTCAACTCGGCGCGCGCCATCGTCACCCGCTCCGGGGACGGAGCGCCGTCGAAGACGGCCAGTTCGTCCAGACTCTGGGCCGCTTCGATATTGACCACTCGCTTGCGGCGCAGGTGGTCGACGACGAGATTACGGGCCATCTGGAAGACGTAGTTTCGCGGGTCGTCGATGTGGTCGACGGACCGCATCTTGAGGAAACGATAGTAGATGTCCTGGACCAGGTCGTCGACTTCGTCCGCGGCGCCGCAGATGTACCGCAGCTTCCGACGCAGGTCCGCTTCGAACGGGACCACGTGCGAGCTGACCCAGGCGACGATCTCCGGATCAGCTCCGCGCATGGGACATTCCAAGGCGCCCAGCATCCATGTTCGTCCCTCCCGAAGCCCGGCCCTATTCCAAGGGCTTGAGGGCCATGCGACGTCCCGGCGGGGCCGACGGCCAACCTGGCGTGGACCCAAACAACCTATGCGTTCCATTATTTGGAACGGAAGGTCATATACTGACATCATCTTTAAGGCGGGCGGAGTCGTCAATCGAATAGCGCGCCGGGCAGGTAGAACGCCCCGGAAGATCTTTCCCGCGCGGGTGTTCACCGCTCCTGGGACCGCAAGGTCATGAACAGCAGGGTGGTCGGATCGGGAATGTCGGGCGCGGCCATGTCTCGGTGTGGCGGGCGAGCATTCCAGACCAAGGCGTAGACCTCACCCTGATCACCCTGCGCGTTGACGATGTTGACCTGCATGTCATCGGGCGTCTTGACCACCGCCTTGAGCTGGTCGGCGAGCGATACGACCGGCCGCGCCTCGACCAGGGACAGGTCCGAGGACCGCACGATGAAGTCGATCGACTGGCCAAGCCGGATCACCGGAACCTTCAGCAGCCCATCGCCGATCGGCTGGGCGCCGCCGACGAAGATCTCCGACTTCAGTGACCCGCCGCCCGAAAAGTCCCAGCGGTAGTTCTTCCACTGGCTGATCTGGGCCCGTTCCCAGCCTGTTTTCGAGGCCTTGCCCAGGTAGCGCGCCAGGTAGATCTGCGTGTTCCCGGCGGAATCGAACTTGTGATAGGTGATCGTCACCCGCCCCTGCTCGTCGAAGCCCAGCAGCGTGTTGTTGTTGATCATGCCGCCCCGCTCGGGGACGGGATCGACGATCTCGGCGTCCTTCAGCTTGATCGGCAGCGGCAGCGGCGTCCCGTCCGCCTTGAACCAGTGGATCAGATCCGGGCTCTTGGCGTAGCTGAGATCGTGGTTCGTCTCGGCCATCGGCGTTTCGCGCCACACCCAGGCGATGTGGAACCCGTTGTCCGGCCCGATCACCGGCCCCATGAAATAGGCGTTGCGCTGGCCTTCCCCGTCGACGAGCGGCGCGGCCGTCAGGCGCGCCCATTTCCCCGTCTCGGCGTCGAGCACATCGTAGATTTCGTCGCCGTTACCGCTGGAGCCGTTGCGGTACTTGAAGATCAGGCGGCCGGCCCGATCGCGCAGAAAGATCGGATAGGTCGCCGAGCGCTCCAGCTTGACGTCGACCAGTTCGGCGACGCGCTTGAGCGTGYGCACATCCCCGGACGGGTCCGAGACGAACATGGTCATCGGGCTGGAATGCATGTTGGCCGCCACGTGCAGGCGGCCGGCGGCGTCCTCGGCGATGGCGATGTAGTTGTGGCTGTCCCAGTCGTTCCAGGTGTCCAGCTTCTGGTAGGTCCACCCGCCGCCCGTCTTGCGCCGACGCGCCACGGTCAGCTGGCGATTGGCGTCATAGTAGCCGATCACGATGTCGGCCTTGGTGGTCACCAGGGCGAACCGCACGCTGTGCCCCGACCAGACCCGGTCGATCGCCTCGGTGGAGACGACCTGCGCGCTCATGGTCGGCGAGGCTCCGGGCGATGGCGTGAAGGTTTGGGCCTGTGCCGCGCCACACCAGAGCGCCGAGGCGAAAAGCAAGCTCGATACGAAACGGTTCATCGCGGAAGGGCGTCCTGATCTGGTGCGACAAGCAGGCGAAGGGCGGGCAAAAAATCGCCAGGCGGGCGGGACGACCCGCCTGGCGCAGTTTGCCTAGAACGAGCCGCGCAGGGTCAAGGTGTAGGTCCTGCCGTCATAGTCATTGGCGCGCGGCATGGTCTCGACATTCTGGTACTGGGTGCGGCGCTGGTCGGTCATGTTGTAGGCGTCGAACGACAACGCGAACCGGTCGTTGAGCGTGTAGGACAGCGACGCGTCCAGCTGCCCACGCGCCTTCACGCGGCTGGCCCCGCCGGTGAAGGTGTTGCCGCCGGACAGGATGTACTCGTCACGATAGTTGTAGACGATGCGCGCGCCGTACTTCGCGGTCTCGTAGAAGCCGATGACGTTGAAGGCGTTCTTCGAAACGCCGGGCAGGATCGCCTTGGTCCCGTCGGCATAGGTCCCCGAAATCTTGGCGTAGGAGTAGTTGAAGACGCCGCCGAAGTTCTTCCAGAAGCCCGGCAGGAAATCGAAGTTCTGCTGGATGCTGATCTCGACGCCGTCGACCTTGATCGGCTTGTCCTGGTTGTAGTTGCCGCTGATCTGGACCACGGCCGGTTGGCCGTTGACCAGGATGTCGCTCTGACAGGTCGTGCCGTTCAGCGACAGATGACCCAGGCCATAGGCGGTCGCGTCGGCCGGGCACAGACGGCTGAGGCGGTTCTCGGCGATCACCAGGTCGTTGATCGTCTTGTGATAGACGTCGACCGACACCAGGCTGTTGGCGCGATTGTACCATTCCAGCGAGATGTCGTGCGAGACGGCCGTGTAGGGCTTCAGGTCATAGCCGCCATAGGCCAGCTGGAAGCCGTTGCCGGTCTTGGTCAGCGAGGTCGTCGGGCTGAGGTTGCGCGGCTGGGGCCGGACGAAGGTCTTGTATGACGCCCCACGCAGCACCAGCGTGTCGGTCAGGTCCGCCGCCAGCATCACCGACGGCAGCAGATTGTCGTACTTCTGCCGATAGATCGTCGGCGTGTAGGTGACGGCGCCGGCGGCGTCGAACGTCTTGTTCAGGGCGTTGATGGTCTGATCGGTGGACTCGTAGCGCGCCCCAAAATTGCCGCGCACCCGAACGCCGAGAACCTCGGCGTCGACCTTGCCCATCAGATAGGTCGAGGTGATGTCGTTCTTGACCGAGAAGTTGAACGCCGAATACGAGCCGTTGGTCGGATCGTTGATCCAGCCCGACGGCGTAACCAGATCGCCCGCCGTCGTCGTCACCGGCTGCAGGCGCGAGACCGCGCGGGCGTAGTCGATGCTGTACCAGTTGCGCGCATAGGCGCCGCCCGAGCCGCCGAAGAAATCATCGGCGTAGGGGCTGAGCTTCAGGAAGCTGCTGTCGACGTTCTGGCCCTGGACGCCCTTGGCGCTGGTCCGGTAGCCCCGCGACCTGAACTCGGCGCGTTCGGCCCTTACGCCGGCGACGATGCTGCTCAGTGGTCCCTTTTCGATGAACCGCTCGATGTCGCCCTGAGCCGAGTTGAGCTCGTTGGTCAGATAGCCCAGGCTGCCGGCCACGATCAGCTGGTCGCCGGCCGCGTTCTGCGCCGTAGGGCTGTTGCCCGCGCCTTGCCAGACATAGGGACCCGCCGTGACCGTGGGCGCGCCGCCCGGGTTGAGCGACATCAGGTATTTGCCGATGTCGCCGTTGCCGGAAAAGAAACTGCCCGACACGCCGTTGCCGGCGGCCTTGGCCAGGTTGCGGACGTCGATCTGGGTCTGGACCAGGTTGTTCGAGGCCTTGGACGTCACCAGCGTGCCGGTCAGGCGCCAGGCGTCGGTGCGGTACTCGGCGTTGGCGCTGACGTCCCAGGTCTTCTGGACCGTCGGCTCCGAGCGGAAGGAGCGGTTCACCTGGGCGTTCGAATAGTCGAAGGCGTTGATGTAGTTGAAGCCGTCCGCCAGCGTGAACACCGACCCGGTCGGGTTGACGGCCGTCGTGGTCGGGCGGGCGTCCACCTCGAGCAGATCGGTATAGTTCTTGTCGAGGTTTCGCCGCGTGTAGAAGCCGCTCAGCCCGACCTTCAGCGCCTCGTTGACGCGGTATTCGAGGCCGCCGGCGGCGGTCCACAGGTCGCCTTCGTTGTATTTGACGATCTGGCGGTTGTCGGAGGGGAAGAGCACGCCGTTGGTGGCCTTGGCGCCGGTGCCCCACGGGCGGCACTGCTGGCCCGAAGGACAGGCCGCGCCCCCCGCCGGGGTCGGCGCGTAGTAGGCGGCGAGATTGGTGTTCGGCGTCGTCAGCGCGTTCAGCTGGGTATATTGGACGAAGTTGATGGAATCCCGGCGGAACTTCTCCTTCTTGTAGGCGACCACGCCGAAGACGGCCAAGTCCGAGGTGATGTGCTTGTTGTAGCCCAGCGTCATGGCCGGGCTGTTGAGATCGCCCAGCTCGTTGGCTTCATAGGCCAGCTTGATCGTGCCGCCGTCGCGGCGGCCAAGGGCCGGGCCGATCTGCAGGTCGATGATCCCGCTCATGCCGCCGGACTGATCGGCCGCCGACGGCGACTTGATGATCGAGATGGCCGAGAAGATGTCGGAATTGAACGCGCCCAGCGGCGTGGACGAGTCCAGGATCGGCTCGGCGAACGCCTGGCCGTTGATGGTCGTGCGGGCGTAGGTGCCGGGCAGACCCCGAAGATTGATCGTGGCGTTGCGGGACTCGGCCTCGCGATTGATCTGGATGCCGGGCAGACGCTGGATAGCCTCGCCGACATTGAGATCGGGGAAACGGCCCAGGCCGTCGGACGAGATGGAGTCGGTGATGCCGGCGCTGTCGCGCTTCATCCGCACGGCGTCGGCGTAGCTCTTCTTGAAGCCCGTCACGACGACTTCGGTCACCGTCTCGGAGTCCTTCGCGGCGCCGGCCGTGGCCTGCGCCTGGGCCGAGGCCGATAGCGCGATGAAGCTCGTCGACGCGAGCATCAGCGTCCACGTCGTTCGACCGATCTTGAGAGTCATCTGGTTCGTTTCCTCGGTTTGCCGTTCAGCATTGTTGTTTGCTGGAGCAAGCCAGGACCCGCCCCCCGACACCGAAACGAGCGGCCAGATTTTTTCCGCCGATTTTTTTGGAATGATGGTTCGAGGCCGCCCGGCGCGCTGGATCTGAAGTATCGCGGGACAAGCCCTCGGATCGCGTCGCCGACAGCCTCTCGCGCCTTGGTCTGGCCCAGGTTTCTCCTAAGTCTGATCCAYGGAGGGCGCATGGACTCACCGACACCACACCTGATCCTGGCTCACGAGGGCCCGGTCCCGCTCGATATCCTCGAAGCCTTCCAGGCGGCCGTGGCGGTCGATGGCCTGGAGTTTCGCCGCGAAGCGCGAATGGGAACACGGGCGTCGGGGTCGATGACGCTTCTGGCGTTCAGCGGCGTTGGTCTTTTCCTGACCAAGGCCTATTTCCACGACCCGCTCAGGGCCTTGGGCCCGGCCCATGCTCCGGTGCTCGACTCCGCCCTTCGTGAGCTTGGTCGGCGCTTGATGGCGTTGCCGTTCCGGCGCGCGCCAGCGCGAGATTCAGCCGCGGTCGAGGATCGGTATTCTCCCGTCCTTTCGGTGTGGACGGAGCGCGACGCCGATAGCCGCTTCAAGATGCTGATCCCGGCCGATCCGTCGCCCGCGGGCCTGGACGCCGCGCTCAGCGCGTATCTCGCCTTCGCTCAGGCCTATCACGCCGGCGCACTCGAGCCCGAGGACCTGGAAATCCTGGCTGGCGTGCGGCCCCTCGCCGGTGTCGCGCTCCTGGCCTACGATGACGCCAGCGGCACCATCCAGCCCGTCGATCCTTTCGAAGGACGGGGGGTCGTGGCGCGGTGATCTGGCGACGCCGCGCTCAGGCGGTCATCCACGCACGCGCCTCAAGGCTAGATCGGCCTCATCCGGCGTCGTGACGACCAGATGCTTGCGGTTCGGAAACAGCCCGTCCATCGCCTGCGCCAACAGATAGAGATACGGATCGCGGCTGATCAGAAAGCTCCAGGCCGGCTCGTTGACCGGAGGGAACACGGCCGCCAGCCGCGAGAGATGGGACACCTCGGCGTCGTCGTCGAAGGCGTCGCGGAAATCGATGATCCAGTCCCACTGGCAAACCCGGGCATCACGCTGGACCAGATCGATCGTCCAAGCCATCGCGATATTGGCTCTGCGAACCATTCTCAGGTCAAGATTCAAGACTTTCCGCGATTCATCAAGATCGTAGCGAATCAAAGTTCACCCCCGATGAAGAATCTTGGCTTCAGAAGAAAAACCCGAAAGCGGATCTGAAATAACAGTTCCAATTCATCTTGGATATTAAAATGATAAATTGTATCTACACCTGCCAATACGATCTTGGCGGCGCATGAGACTCTGTCACTCGCGCGGATCCGGACGGGTATGCGGCGCCTTCGATAGACTGACCGCGAGCCGCGATTCGCGGCGCCGCCGCTAATCATCACAGGTCAGCCATGATGCTCGCCGCCAGGACCGCCGAGACCGTCCGGTGAAGGAAAAGCGCCCCGCCCCGGGCGAGGTCCCGTCAATCCTGAAATGGACGGGCAGCAAGCGCAGCCAAGCGGCCGAGATCGTCCGCCTGGCCCCGCCGCATGCGCGCTATGTCGAGCCGTTCCTGGGTGGCGGGGCGGTGCTTTATCATCTGGCCCAAGAAGGGGCGGTGGCCAGCGACCTCTATGCGCCGCTGATCGGCTTCTGGAAGATGGCCCAAGCCGAGCCGCAAGCCCTAGTCGCCGACTATGCCGACCAGTGGAGGCGGCTGCAGGACGACCTGCCCGGCTATTTCTACGCCGTCCGCGACCGCTTCAACGCCGAGAAGCGTCCGGAGGACCTGAACTTCCTGATGCGGACCTGCGTCAACGGCTTCGTCCGCTTCAGCCGCGACGGCGATTTCAACAACTCGTTCCACCTGTCGCGCAAGGGCATGTTGCCGGGAAGCTTCGCCAGGGCGGTCGAGATCTGGTCGACGCGCCTGCGGGGGGTGGAGTTCGTCGCGCGCGACTATCGCGAGACCCTGGCTCAGACGCGGGCCGGCGACTTCGTCTATCTCGACCCGCCCTATGCCGGAAACAAGCAGCGCTATATCGGCGGGATCGACGAGGCGGCGCTGTTCACGGCGCTGGACGACCTGAACCGGCGCGGCGTGCGCTGGGCCCTGTCGTTCGACGGCCGCCGCGGTGAAACGATCTACCGAGCCGAGGTGCCCGAGGCGCTCTATCGGCGCAGGATGGCCCTGGTCAGCGGCTATTCGGCGGTGGCCAAGGTGCTGAACGGCCCCGTCGAGACAGTGTCCGAGGCGCTCTATCTGAGCTGGTAGCTAGTCCAGCTCGAGCGGCGGACGGCCGCTGTCCTTGGGCGCGGCGCGGAACTTCTCGGGGTTCAGCATGGCCTCGACGCGCTTGAGCAGGTCACGAGGGCCGAACGGCTTGACCATATAGCCATCGGCGCCGGTCTCCATCGCCTGGCGCACGGTGGCGGCGTCGTCGCGCGCGGTCATCATCATCACCGCCGCCTTGAGCCGCTGGTGCCTGCGCAGGCGCAGGAGGTCGAGGCCGGTCATCCCCGGCATGTTGATGTCCAACAGCACGAGATCCCAGCGCGAGGCCTGCAGCGCCTTCATGCCCAGTTCGGCGGTCGCCGCCGACGCGACGTTGTAGCCGGCCTGGGCCAGCACCAGCTCGGCGAACTGGCGCACCACGGCGTCGTCATCGATGACCAGGACGGCGGCGGACGCGGCCACGACGAGCCTCCTTAGTGCAGCCGCTGGGCGGCCTGCCGCACCGGTGCATCGGTAGCGGCGAGATCCACCTCCCAGCGCCGAGCGACCGCGATGGTCCGCGCGACGAGGCCGCGTGTCAAATCCAGAGCCTCGCGATGGTCGCCGCCGCCCTCGATCGCGGCCTCCAGGTCGCGGCAGGTCCGGGAGAGATCCAGGAAACCCATCATGCCCGCCGAGCCGGCCAGAGCGTGGGCGTCCTCGCGCACGGCATCGGCGTCGTCCTGGGCGAAGCGGCTCTCCAGCTGGGCCAGCAGGATGGCCAACAGCGCGCGCACGGCGGACGCGCCCATCGACTCCACCAGATACTGGCGCGCCTCCACGTCGGCGTCGGCCGCCGTCTGGGCGGCCGGAGCGGCGCGGAAGATCATGTCCAGCACCCGTTCCAGCGCGCCCGGATTCAGCGGCTTGGTCAGGTGGTCGTTCATGCCGGCCGCCTCGCAGCGGGCCAGGTGTTCGGGCTGGGCGCTGGCGGTCAGGGCCACGATCGGGATCTCGGCGAACGCCTCGCCCGAGGCGCGGATCGCCCGGGTGGCGGCGAAGCCGTCCATCACCGGCATCTGGCAGTCCATCAGGACCAGTTCATACGGTCCCGCCCCCAGCGCCTCGATCGCCTGGGCGCCGTTCTCGGCCAGGCCGATCTCGCAGCCGTACTTGCTGAGCAGGGCCAGCATCAGCTCGCGGTTCAGCTCGACGTCGTCGACGACCAGGATGCGGCGGCCGGTCAGGCGCAGCGGCTCGGCCTCGGGCCCGCGCTTGACGCCGCCGCCCTCGCTGGCGCCCAGCGGCAGGGCCACCTCGAACCAGAAGGTCGAGCCCTTGCCGACCGTGCTCTCGACGCCGATTTCGCCGCCCATCAGGGTGATCAGCTGGCGCGAGATGGCCAGGCCCAGGCCGGTGCCGCCGTAGTGGGCCGACACCGACGAGCCGGCCTGGACGAAGCGGTTGAACAGGCCCTCCAGCTTGCCTTCCGCGATGCCCGCGCCGGTGTCGACGATCTCGATCCGCAGGCGCGGGGCGGCGTCGTCGCCGCCCACCCGCGTCAGGCTGGCGGTGACGCCGCCCTTCCCGGTGAACTTCACGGCGTTGGACAGGAGGTTCAGCAGCACCTGGCGCAGACGGCCGGCGTCGCCGACCACGCTGACCGGCGCGTCGGCGTCGATCATGGTCTTCAGACGCAGGTCCTTGGCCGCCGCCTGAGGCTCCAGCAGGGCCACGGTCTGGCGCAGCAGCTCGATCGGATCGAACGGGGCCGCGTGCAGCTCCAGGGCCGCCGCCTCCAGCTTGGAGAAGTCGAGCACGTTGTCGATCACCGCGTGCAGGGCTTGGCCGGCGCCATGCACCAGCTCGATGCGACGCTGGTCCTCGGGCGCCAGGCCCCGGCTCTCGGTCAGCAGGCGAGTGAAGCCGATGATGCTGTTCAGCGGCGTGCGCAGCTCGTGGCTCATATTGGCCAGGAAGTCAGCCTTGGAGCGCATGGCCGCCTCGGCGTCGAGGTGCGCCTGGGCCAAGGCGTCTTCCTGTAGCTTCTGGGCGGTGACATCGCGGATCACGTCCAGGAAGCCGGTCGGCTCGCCGCTGACCTCGTCGCGGATCAGCACGGGGTTCGACTCGACCCAGATCCAATCGTCGGTGCGCTTGTGGCGCACCCGCCAGCGCACGCGGCCCGCCGGTTGGCCGGTGACCAGTCCCGCGAAGGCCGCGTGCAGCGATGCGGCGTCCTCGGGATGGGTGATCGCCAGAGGGGTGTCGCCCAGCCGCTCTTCCGGCGTGTAGCCGATCACCGCCTCGCAGGCTGGCGAAACGAACGTCGACCGCCCCCGCAGATCGCTGGTGACGATGACGTCGGTCGTGTTCTCGGCCATCAGCCGGTAGCGGTTCTCGATCGCTCGGCGGGCGGTCTGGTCCTGGATCTGAGCGATGAAGTGCCGGGGCGCGCCGTCCGCGCCGCGCACCAGCGACACCGAAAGCCGCACCCAGATCGTCGCGCCGTCCTTGCGGATATAGCGCTTCTCCATCTGGTAGCGCGGGATCTCCCCGGCCAGCAGCTGCCGCAGGAACTCGAGGTCCGCCTGCAGATCGTCGGGATGGGTGATGGTCTGAAAATCCAACGCCCGCGCCTCGTCCAGCGGATAGCCGACGATCTGGCAGAAGTTGTCGTTCAGCTTGACCAGGCGGCCGTTCAGATCGACCAGCGCCATGCCGATCGGCGCGTGATGGAAGGCGTTCTCGAACAGCTCCTCCTGGGCCCGCCGCTCGGAAATATCGTGCATCAGCGCCGTGAACTGCCAGCCGTCCTCGGTCCGACAGGCGCTGATCGCCAGTTCGATCGGGAAGACCGTCCCGTCGCGCCGCAGAGCCGGGACCTCGACCCGCCGGCCGATCATGTCGCTCTCGCCGGTCTCCATGAAGCGCTTGAGGCCCGCCGCCCGCGCCGCGCGCTGGTCTGGAGGAATGATCACCTCGCCGATCGAGCGCTCGAAGACGTCGACGGCGCTCCAGCCGAAGATCTTCTCGGCATGCTCGTTCCAGCCCGTGATCAGCCCCTTGCCGTCCATCGTGACGATCGCCTGATGGGCATGGGCGATGATGTTGTCGAGCCGCGCCTCGTTGGCGCGAAGGATCGACTCCAGCCGGCCGCGCTGCTGAGTCTCCCAGGCCGCGCGTTCCAGCGCCTCGGTCTTCTCGGCCAGCAGCTTCTCGCGCTGGTCGAACTCCAGCTGGCGCGACATCTGGGCGCCCAGCATCGAGGCCAGGATGCGCAGGATGTCGAGGTCGTCGTCGTCGAAGGCGCCGTGGCGCTTGGAGAACACCTTCAGCACACCCAGGACCTCGGTCGCGTGCGTCAGCGGAGCGCACGCCGTCGCGCCGTCCCCAGAGGCGGCCGCGTTCTGTCCCAACAGCCCCTCGGTCCGCTTCTGGCGGTCGCCGATCAGGGACCTGTCGCTGGCGGCGCGACAGACGAGCTCATCGCCCTCCACCAGCATGACCATCGCGCCCTTGGCGCCGGTCAGCGCGGCCAGATGCACGACGATCGCCGCCATGAAGCCGTCGAGGTCGGGATCGGCCTCCGACAGCGCCTTCTGGGCCGAGGCCAGCCGGGTCATGCGGTCGAGGCGCGCGCGCAGGGTCGCGACGTCGTCTTCGGCGATCTCGACGGCCATGACGGACTTTCGGCTTCACCGCGCGGAAAATGCGGACCGTCCATCGGTGGCGCAAAAGGGTGAAGGGTGGGTTATCCATGATCCGTGCAACCCCCGCGCGCCCGGCCCGGACCCTGCGTTCGATCGACGCACGCCCGAACGGGACGGCTAGTCCGGTTCGTACCGATAGAAGCTGTTGACCGTCAGCCGCCCCACGCGCGGATCGAGGCTGATCGGCGTATCCGGCAGGATCCCGGCGTGCAGCAGGCGGCTGGGATAGACGATAATCCGATCGAAGACGGCCTCGACGGCGCCGATCCGCTCGAACAGGGCGTCGGAGCGCGTGATGTAGCCTGGAGCGATCGGGACGCGCTCGATCTGGCGGCGCAGGGCGGCGAAATAGGGCTTCGACTGATCGGAATCGACCGTCTCCAGCCCGGTCTCGCGATGGCGATAGAAGGCGGTGCCGCCGTGCTCGGGGCCGCACAGATAGTGCAGGATGGCCAGCTGGTTGGGCTCGGCGGTGTCGATGTGCGGCAGGCGCTGAACCACGGTCGCCTCGCTGGCCGGCGTCACGGCCATGGAAAGGGCGCAGGTCACTCCGGCCCGCCCGCCATCCGGCGCGCCGAACACCCGCGCCATGTGGGGACGCAGGGCCCTGACCAGGGCTTGGACGTAGACCGCCGGCGCCGGCGCGCGGACGCCGGGATAGAAGTTCGCGCCCGCCTTGACCGGGGCCAGCACCGCGACCTCGACGACGTGGTCGACCAGGGCTGGGCCGCCCGTCAGCAGGCCGTCAAGGATCAGCACCGGCGTGTTCGCAGTCCCGACCCTCAGAACCTCGACGCGCGGATCCGGTCGCGCTTCGAAGACCAGGTCGCTCACCGTCGTACGGTCTCGGCCGCCTCGGCCATGGCCTGGTCGGGCGCCTTGCTGGAGAAGCCGTGGGCATAGACCGCGTTCAGCAGGGCGCGGTGATCGGGCAGGCTGGACGCGGCGCGCTTGCCCGCCTCCTGCACGCGGATGAAGTCGGCGCGGGCCAGGTCGCCGTGGACGTGGGCGGCCGGATCGATCGTCGCCGGATAGCCCATCCCGTACAGAATGTACTGATAGTTGAAGTACTTGAAGCTCTCGTGGAGGCTGGGGAAGTCGAACACGTTGGGCGGTCGGTGCATCCACATCGCCAGGTGATCCTGCAGGCTCTCCGGGATCGAGGCGGGGTCGCAGTTGTCGGTCCAGAACGCGGTGTCGGTGCGCTGGCTGATGCAGTAGTGCAGCTTGATGAAGTCGATGGCTCGCAGGTAGCGGTCGGTCATGGCCTGGTTGAACTGACGCGCGGCGGCGTCGAGCCCGCCTCGGCGCGGCAGGTTGCGGGCCAGCATGTAGGCGGCGGCCTCGATCAGCACGATGCCGGTCGATTCCAGCGGCTCCAGGAAGCCGCCCGACAGGCCGACGGCTACGCAGTTCTTGACCCAGTGCGCCTGGCGATGGCCGACCTTCAGCTTCAGCAGGCGCGGCGTCAGGCCGTCGCCCGCCTTGCCGACATAGCCGCGTAGGATCTCTTCGGCGCGGTCCTCAGTCGTATGGCGGCTGGAGAAGACATAGCCCGTGCCGCGACGCTCGGGCAGGCCGATGTCCCAGGTCCAGCCGGCCTCGTGGGCGGTGGAGATGGTGGTAGTCGCGACCGGGGCGTCCGGCCGGTCATAGGGGATCTGCAGGGCCAGGGCCCGGTCGACGAACAGGGTGTCGCCCTTGTCGATCCACTCCGAGCCCATCGCCTTGCCGATCAGGGCGCCGGCGAAACCTGTGCAGTCGATATAGAGGTCGGCGGTCAGGTCGCCGTGCTCAGCGGTGCTGATCGACGCGATCGAACCGTCCTCGCCCTTGTTGACCGTCGTGACGTTGCCCAGCAGATGCTTGACGCCCGTGGCCTTGCCGACGTCGCGCAGCAGGTTGGCCAGCTTCCCCGCGTCGAAATGGTAGGCATAGGCCATCGGGCCGCCGTACTGCGGGTCGTCGATCCGCTTGGGCGCCCGGCCGGCGTCGCAGACCTTGTCCTGTAGGGTGACGGCGTCCGAGAACGGGATGTCGCCGGCCCCGCCCATCAGCCAATAGGGCGCCAGGTCCAGGCCACCGTTCAGCAAGCGGGGCTGGGCGAACGGGTGGTAGTAGTGGCTGTGGATCCCGTCCTTCGGCGCGGTCTTCCAGTCGACGAACTTGATGCCCTGCTTGAAGGCCGCCCCGGCCCCACGCATGAACTGGGCCTCGTCGATCCCGATCGTGCGCATGGTGTTCTGGATGGTCGGGAACGTGCCCTCGCCCACCCCGATGATGCCGATCTCGCTGGACTCGATCAGGGTGATGCGCACCCCGTCCGGCCGCGTGGTCCCCAGCCGCCGCGCCAGGTAGGCGGCCGTCATCCACCCGGCCGTGCCGCCGCCCACGATCAGGATGTCGTCGATCGGCCTATCCACGAGGTGCTCCGTCAGGCCGGCAGGTGGCAGCGCACCGCCTCGCCCACACGCTCGGCGTCGGGGCCGAGCACCACGTGCACGACCTGGTCGCCGACCCGGACAACGCCGCGCGCGCCCAGCGCTTTCAGGGCCGCCTCGTCGATACGGGTCTGGTCGGCGAGGACCAGGCGTAGACGGCTGGAGCAGGTCCCGACGCTCTTGAGGTTGGCCGCGCCACCCAGGGCGCCGACCAGGGCCTCGGCCTTGCGGTCGTCCTCGACGGTGGGCAGCCCGGACGGCGCGGGCTTGGCGGCGACCGGCTTAGCCGCTGGCGCGGGCGCTCGCCCGGCGCCTTGGTTTAGGGCGGCTCGGATCTCGCCGGCGACACCATCGGCGATCGGGCCCAGCACGACCTGCAGCGCCTTGTCGGACGGCTTGACGATCCCGCGCGCGCCAAGCGCCTTCAGAGCGGGCTCGTTGACCGCGCCCTGGTCGATGACGATCAGGCGCAGGCGCGTGGTGCAGGCGTCGACGCTGGCCAGGTTGGCGGCCCCGCCGAGCGCGGCTACGAAGTCGGCCCCGCGTCCGCCGCCCGTCTCGACGCTCTCAGCGGTGGCGACGTCGTCGGCCTCGCGGCCCGGCGTCTTCAGGTCGAACTTCTGAATGAAGAAGCGGAACAGGCCATAATAGACTCCCGCATAGACCGCTCCCAACGGCAGCAGCCACAGCGGATGGGTGGCCTTGCCGAAGTTCAGCACATAGTCGAACAGGCCGGCCGAGAAGGTGAAGCCCAGCTTGATGTGCAGGGCGTTCATCAGCGCCATGGCGAAACCGGTCAGCACCGCGTGCACGGCGTAGAGCATCGGGGCCAGGAACATGAACGAGAACTCGATCGGCTCGGTGACGCCCGTCAGGAACGAGGTCAGGGCCAGTGAGAACAGCATGCCGCCGACGGCCTTTTTCTTCTCCGGGCGCGCGGTGTGGTACATGGCCAGACAGGCGGCCGGCAGGCCGAACATCATGACCGGGAAGAAGCCGCTCATGAACGCCCCGGCGTTGGGGTCGTCGGCGAAGAAGCGGCGCAGGTCGCCGGTCGTCCCGTGGAAGTCGCCGACCACGAACCAGGCGATGTTGTTGAGGATGTGGTGCAGACCGGTGACGATCAGGATCCGGTTCAGGAAGCCGTAGACCAGCAGGCCCAGCTCGCCCGAGCCAACGATGGCCCGGCTGGCCGCATCGACCGAACCGTTGATGGCGTCGTAGCCGAAGCCCAGCAGCACGGCCATCAGCAGGCCCGCCAGGCCCGAGATGATCGGCACGAAGCGGCGGCCGCTGAAGAAGGCCAGGTACTCCGGCAGCTTGAACTCAGAGAAGCGGTTGTAGAACAGCCCGGCGATCACCCCCGAGATGATGCCGATCGGCACGCTGAGCTTGGCGAGAGCCTTGGCCTTGTAGGCCGCTCCGGCAAGATCGGCATGCGCCGTGATCAGCCCCGCCGTGACCTCGGCCGGGACATGCAGCAGGGTCTTGGCGCCCTCGCTGGCGATCAGGAAGCAGACGACGCCGGCGAGGCCGGCCGCGCCGTTGTTCTCCCTGGCCAGGCCGACCGCCACGCCGATGGCGAACAGTAGGCCGAGGTTGGAGAAGATCGCGTCGCCGGCGGCGGCGACGAAGCCGATGTTGAGCAGGTCGGGCTGACCCAGGCGCAGCAGCAGGCCGGCCACCGGCAGCACCGCGATCGGCAGCATCAGGGCCCGGCCCAGCGGCTGCAGGATTTCGAGCGGAGACTTCATCAGGATCAGGCTCCGAAGGACTTCGAGAGGGCCCGGACCGCCTCTGGCGAGGTCTGGTTCAGGGCTTGGGCCGCGAGACTACGGCATGTGTCGAGGGAAAGGCCACGGACCCGGGCCTTCACTTCCGGCGCGATCGACGCCGTGGTGGAAAGCTCGGTCACGCCCAGGCCCAGCAGGATCGGCACCGCGGCGAGGTCGGAGGCCAGGCCGCCGCAAACGCCGACCCAGCGATGGTGCTTGGCCGCGCCCTTGCAGGTCTGGTCGATCATCCGCAGCACGGCCGGGTGCAGGGCGTCGATGCGGGCGGCCAGCTCCGGATTGCCCCGGTCCATGGCCAGCACGTACTGGGTCAGGTCGTTGGTGCCGATCGACAGGAAGTCGGCCTCGGCCGCGAGCAGGTCGGCGGTCATGGCCGCGGCCGGGGTCTCGATCATCACGCCCAACTCGATCGGCTCGACGACGCCCAGCTCGCGCTTGGCCTCGTCCAGCACGGCGCGGACGGCGCGCAGCTCGTCGAGGCTGGCGACCATCGGGACCATGATCTTACACTGGCCTAGTGGCGCCACACGCAGGATGGCGCGCAGCTGGGTCTTCAGCAGGTGCGGCCGCCACAGGCTGACGCGCACGCCGCGCAGGCCCAAGGCCGGATTCTCCTCGGCCGGGATCGGCAGATAGGGCGCGGCCTTGTCGCCGCCGACGTCCAAGGTCCGGATGATCAGCGGCCGACCGTCCAGGGCCGAGGCGATGGCCTGGTACTGGCGGGCCTGCTCGTCCTCGTCCGGCGGGGTCTCGCGGTCCAAGAACAGGAATTCGGTGCGCAGCAGGCCCGAGCCCTCGGCTCCGTTGGCCACGGCGGCCAAGGCGTCGTTCAGCGAGCCGGTGTTGGCGAAGACCTCGATACGGTGACCGTCCTTAGTCACACACGGCTGATGGGCGGCGGCCTTGGCGGCGGCCTTGCGCTCCTGACGCTGAGCCAGGGCGGTCTGGGCCGCTTCGAGGGCGGGGGCGTCCGGCGCGACGCGCAGCGTGCCGCTGTCGGCGTCCAGGATCAGGGCCGCGCCGTCCTCGACGCTCAGCACCGCGCCGCCGACGGCGACCAGGGCCGGGATGCCCATGGCCGCGGCGAGGATGGCCACGTGCGAGGTCGGCCCGCCGCGCGCGGTGCAGAAGCCGGCGACCACGCCGGGATCCACGCCCATCAGCTGCGAGGGCAACAGTTCGTCGGCCAGCAGGATCGAGCCGGGCGGCAGGACCGCCTCGCCCTCCTCTTCGCCGCTCAGGGCGCGTAGCACCTGGCGCTCGAGATCCACCAGGTCGTCGACGCGCTCGGCCAGACGGCGATCGCCCAGGCCGCGCAGGGCGTCGACATAGCCGCCGACGGCCTTGCGCCAAGCGAAACCCGCGCTCTTGCCCTCGCCGATCAGCCGACGCGCGCCAGCGGCGAGCTCGGGATCTTCGAGGAAGGCCAGGTGCGCGCCGAGGATGGCCTTGCGAGCCTTGTCGCCTTTCGCGGCGGCCGTTTCGATGCGGGCGCGAACCGCGTCGATCGCGGCGGCCAGGGCGGCCTCCTCGTGGGCGACGCCCTCGCCGGCTTCACGGACCACGATATCGGCCGAGGCCAGCCGCACGGCCTTGCCGATCGCCAGACCCGGCGCGGCCAGCACGCCCTTCAGCACGCCGTCGCGCGGCAGCTCGACGGGACCGGTGGGCGCGGCTTCGGCGACCGCCAAGGCCGGCGCGGAGGCTTGAGCCGGAACCGAACCGCCCTCGCCCATGCCGCTCTCGATCAGTTCGGCCAAGGCCAGGATCGCCGCGTCGGCGTCCACGCCGGAAGCCACGACCTGGATCGTATCGCCGTGGCGGATCGCGAGCGACATCACCCCGACCGGGCTCTTGGCGCTGGCGCGGCGGTTTACGGCGACCAGGGCGACCTCGGCCACGAACTTGCGGGCCGTCTCAGCGATGCGGGCGGCGGGGCGGGCGTGGATGCCGTGGACCAACGGCACGACGACCTCGCGCGCTGCCTCGCCGGCGCTCTCCGGGCTGGCGGAAGCCGCGCCCTGGATTGGCGACAGCTCCATCAGGAAGTCGCCGACCGCGAGTTCGCGGTCCTGGTCGCGGCGGACGATCTGAAAGGCGTCGAGATTGGTCACCACCACCGGGGTGATCAGACTGCGGGCGCGCTGCGCCAGCAAATCGAGGTCGAAGCCCAGCAGCTTGTCGCCGGCCTTCACCACCTGGCCTTCCTTGACGAAGACGGTGAAGCCCTCGCCGTTCAAGGCCACGGTCTCGAGTCCCACGTGCATCAGGATCTCGGCCCCGTTGGCCGCGCGCAGAGTCACCGCGTGGCGGGCACGATGGACGGTGACCACCGTGGCGTCGCACGGCGCGTGCAAGGTCGAGCCCAGCGGATCGATCGCCAGGCCGTCGCCCAGCATGCGCTCGGCGAACACGGCGTCGGGCGTCTCGTCGAGCGGCGCGATCCAGCCCTTCATCGGCGCGGAGAGAACGAGGTTGGGCACGGGCTTTTACGACTCTTGTTCGAGAACTAGGGGGCGGGCTTCAGGGTCACGCGGTCGATCACCCAGTAGGGGTCGACGCTCTTGGCCGTGAAACTGAGGCAAAGATCGACCTTACCCGGACGGGCGGGCAGACGGCCGGTGATCGTCGAGACTTGCGGATTTCGCGCGGCCTTGCCCAAGGGAATGGCGGCGATGCGCTCGCCGTCGCAGCCCAGGCGTACTTCCAGTTCGCCCTCGGGCGTGGCCGGGGCGCGGAGCGGGATCTTGTCGCGGTCCTTGCCAACCTGGAAGTTGAACGGCAGCTGGCCGACGCGGGCCGTCAGCAATGCGCCCTTCGAGAGGTCGGCGCCTTGCCAGATCCAGCAGGGCTCAAGGATATCGACCGTGAACATGGCGCGCTTGTCGAAGGCCGCCGGGGCGTCGTCGATCATCCGCAGGGTGACCTTGTCGGTGCAGCCCTTCAGCTGGCCGCTGCTTCGGGTCAGCAGGGCGGCCGGGTCGAGGGCCACCGTCCGCTCGCGGCCCAGGGCTTGGCCGTCGACGAAGGCGCGGGCCTTCACGACCGTCCCGATCGGCAAGTCCAGAGCGCCGGCATAGGCGCTGGACGCCGCCGTCGGCGCCTTGCCGTCGGTGGTGTAGCGGATGTCGCCAATGCCGAGCCCGTTCGAGAAGGCCAGCTTGATCTTGCCGCCCTCGCCTTCCGACAGGGCCGGTTGCGGCTCGAACGGCACGCTGTTGGCGGCCACACCCAGGACCTTCAGCCGCGCCATCTCGGCCGGCAGCCGGCGGGCGAAGTCGTCCCAGTTCACGCCGGTTTCCGGCGTCCAGCCGCGCTCGGCCAGGGCGACGGCGCGCGGGAAGGCCATCAGCCGCATGCGCTCGTCGGTCTGCATATGCTCGGTCCAGACATTGGCCTGAACGCCGAGGATGTGCTTGCGCTCTTCGGGCGACAGCTGGGCCGGGGCCGGATCGAAGCCGTAGACGTCCTTGAGGCTGGCCACCCGCAGGCGCCCGGTCGGTTCGTCGGGCGAGAGGCTCTGGCCGTTGTCGAGATACAGCATCGGCTGCGGCGACAGCACCGTGTCGTGGCCCTGCTTGGCGGCGGCGATCGCGCCGTCGATGCCGCGCCACGACATCACCGAGGCGTTGGGCGCCAGGCCCCCTTCGAGGATCTCGTCCCAGCCGATCAGGCGGCGGCCGCGCTTGTCGAGGCTCTGGCCGACCCGCTGGATGAACCAGCTCTGCAGCGCGTGCTCGTCCTTGAGGCCCAGGTCCTTGATCTTGGCCTGGATTTTGGGACTGGCCTTCCACTGGTCCTTGATCGCCTCGTCGCCGCCGACGTGGATGAAGGTCGACGGAAACAGGTCCATGACCTCGTTCAGCACGTCGTCGAGGAAGGCGAAGGTGGCGTCGTCGGTGTTGTAGAGCCAGGGGAAGACGCCCCAATCGCCCATCTTGCTGGCGTCGGGCGGGGCCGTGCCCAGTTGCGGATAGGCCACGATCGGCGCCAGGGCGTGACCTGGGGTCTCGATCTCCGGCACGATGGTGATGTTGCGCGCGGCGGCGTAGGCGACGAGGTCGCGGACCTGATCCTGGGTGTAGAAGCCGCCGTATTTCGGGCCCTTGCTGGCTGCGCCCGGGTCGAGGCGCCAAGCCGCGACCTCCGTCAGTTTCGGATACTTCTTGATCTCCAGCCGCCAGCCCTGGTCGTCGACCAGGTGCCAGTGGAAGGTGTTGAGCTTGTGGGCCGCCATGGCGTCCAGCACCGACTTCAGGGTGTCGATCGACTGGAAGTGCCGGGCGCTGTCGACCATCAGGCCGCGCCAGGCGAAGCGCGGCGCGTCCTCGATCGCGGCCGCGGGGATGGCGACCGGGCCCTTGGCCGAGTCCGGCGTCGCCAGCTGCCACAGCGACATGGCGCCGTAGAACAGGCCGGCCCGCTTGGCGGCGGCGATGGTGACGCTATGCGGTCCGATGTCGAGCTTGTAGGCCTCGCCGGCCGGCCCCTCGCGGGTCAGGACGATGGCCGCCGCGCCGGTGGCGGGGATGCCCTCGATCACTATCGGCTTGAAGCCGCGCGAGCGGGCGATCAGGTCGGCGAGTTGGATCGCCACGCCCTTGGCCTCGACATCGCCCTTGGCGACGTGGATGCGAGTGGCGGCGGAAAGCTTGAAGGCCCCTTCGGCGCGCACGACCTTGGCCGGCGCCGGCGTCAGAGTGAGAGCGGCAGCTTCGCGGGCGCCGGCGGTCGAGGCGCCGAGCGCGGCGGCCAGGACGACCGCCGAAACGGCGGCGGTGCGGAGCGGGGTCAGGATCACGTGGCCTCGCGGTCTTTGGACTGGCAGGCAGGCGGTGAAAAAGCGGGCGGGACAGCCCAGAGCATGGCGAACGCCATGCTCCGTCTCCTAGAAGCTGAGGCTTTTGATCCGCTTTCACGGATCAAAAGCCTCGGGCCGCCCCGCCCCAGCTCCATGCTTGCAGTCAGGAGGGGATCAATCGCGATCGGCGGGGCTTGGGAGATCATGATGGGATACTGAACCGAGCCACGCGCGACGCAAATAAGGAACCGGGGCCTCCGGAGAGGCCCCGGAGTTGGGCCTAGAATTTGAAGCGGACACCGCCGAACACCATGCGGCCGTTCTTGTAGATACGGGCCGGACGGTTCTTGTCGTTGTCGTAGAAGTCGGTCTGCTTCTCGTCGGTCAGGTTGATCGCGTCGATGTTCAGCGAGAGGTTCTCGGTGAGGTTCACGCTAGCCGAGGCGTCCAGCGACTTCAGCGAGTCCGACCACAGCTGGCGGTAGCCGCGCTCGGCGTCGTAGTCGACGAAGAACTTGGACCGGTAGTTGTAGGACAGGCGGGCGCTGAAGCGCTCGTTCTCGTAGTAGCCGCTGAGGTTGGCGATGTGCTTGGAGCTGGACGGCACCGGCACGTCGGTGATCGAGCTGGCGTCGGTATAGGTGTAGTTGGCCAGCACGCCGAAGCCGTTCCAGATGGGCATCTGGAAGTTGAACTCGACGCCCTGGGTCTTGCCGCCGGTCACGTTCACCGGGCGGCCAACGCTGTAGTTACAGCTGTAGAGGCCGGCCGATTGCAGCACGCAGTTGTTGGCGGTGTTCAGCACGCGCGGGTCGTTGGCGGCCGCTTGCAGCGGTAGCTTCTCGACGGTCGCGCCCTGGATGATGAAGGTCGAGATGTCCTTGTAGAAGAAGTCGACCGACAGGATCGATTGCGGCGCGAAGTACCATTCCAGCGTCGCGTCGTACTGGTTGGCGCGATACGGATCGAGCTTCGGGTTGCCGCCGCTGGCAGTCAGCAGGGACTCGGTCAGCGAGGTGAAGCCGGCCATCTGGGCGTAGTCCGGACGGGCCATCACGCGGGCGGCGGCCAGGCGCAGCACCAGGTCGTCCTTGACGTCGAACGAGAAGTTCGCCGACGGCAGGACGTCCGTGTACTCCTTGGTCCCCTGGGTCGGGGCCATCAGGCCAAACGGGTTGTTGATCGCGCCCGGCGTGCCCGCCGAGACGCCGACGCGCCAGGCGTTGGTCTCGATCTTGGTGTTGACCACGCGGACGCCGACGTTACCCCGCCAGCCCTCGCCCTGCAGGTTGCCCATCACGTAGCCGCCGTAGGTCTTCTCGTTGAACGTGAAGCTTTCCAGCGGGCCGAAGTGATCGCAGTTGGCCAGGCCGATACAGCCGCCGACATTGGGATTGTTCGGATCGTAGATCGTCGCCTTGCCCAGGTTGGCGTAGATCTTCTCGATCTTGTTCTTGTCGGCCGTCAGGTACGAGCTGAGCACGCCCGCGGTCTTGATGCCGTCCAGATAGTCGCTGGGCGTGACGCCGCCCTGGACGTCGGCCAGCGAGCAGGAATGACCGCCGCAGGCCGTGGCGCCGAACAGCGAGCGACGCTGGCCGTAGGTCTGGTTCACGTCGCGGTCGTGGTCGGTGTACTTCAGGCCGAACGCGATCGATTTGAAGGCGCCGGCGTCCACGAAGCGCTCGCCGTCGACGAAGGTGTAGAACTCGTCGTCGTCATTGACCGTGGTGTTGGCCGAGACCCAGCCCAGCGGCATCTCGTCGTCGGCCGTGGTCGGGTTGATGTTGGTGAAGCTGACCTTGGGCACGCCGCCCGAGACGTCATAGGTCAGGCCGGTCGGGGCGTTGGTTTCCCAGAACGGCTGCAGGTCGGTAGAGCCCTTGGCCTTGGTGTAGCCGACGCGGGCGTGGAACTTCCACTCGTCGCTCGGGCGATAGGTGGTCTCGAAGTCGAGCGAGCCGACATTGGTGTGGGCCAGGCGGTCGATGGCGTCGAACACCACGCCATTGCCGCCGACCGCGTTGAACGTGCCGGCCACGGCGGTGCCGTTGTCGGCCTTGGTCACCGTGAACTGCGAACCGGGCGTGCCCAGGGCGCCGATCTTCTGGCTGATCCACGCCATGTAGTTCTGGTTGAAGTTGTCGGCGTCCATCTTGGAATAGAGGCCGGTGATATTGACGTCGAGCTTGTCGGTCGGCGCGTACTGGATCGCGAAGTTCGCGCCCTTGCGTTCGCGGGTCTGGGTAAACAGCGACGAGCCGATCAGGCTGGGCGCCAGCAGGGTCTGGCCGGCCGGGATGCCGGTGATGTTGCTGCCCGTGCCCGAGGCGTTGCTGACCGCGCTGTAGCCCAGGACCTCTATGCCGTCGCGGCGGATGCGGCGCTTGTCGTAGATGCCGCCCACCAGGACACCCAAGGTCTTGTCGGCGTTATGCCAGCTCAGCATGGCCGACGCGGTCGGGTCGGTATTGCCCGACTTTTCGTCGTGGAACGCCTGGACCGAGCCGGAGATCGACAGCGGGGCCAGGTCCAGCGGGTTGCGGGTGTGGACATTGACCGTGCCGCCGACGCCGCCTTCGTCGATATTGGCGACCGGGCTCTTGAAGACCTCGACCTTGCCGACGATTTCCGACGGCAGCATCAGGTAGTTGAAGCTGCGGCTGGCCTTGAACTGGTCGAGAATGAACCAGTCGGCCGTGGCGACCGCGTGGCCGTTCAGCAGAGTGCGGTTGAGGGTGGGCGCTGTGCCGCGGATCGAGATCCGCTCGCCTTCGCCGAATTCACGCTGGATGGTGACGCCGGGAACCCGCTGTAGAGACTCGGCGACGTTCTTGTCAGGGAACTTGCCGATATCTTCGGCGGTGATGACGTCGATCACGGCGTTGGCGTTGCGCTTGGCCTGAACAGAGGCTTGCAGCGAAGCGCGGATGCCGGTGACGACGACTTCATCGACCTGGGTGGAGCTATCCTGCGCCATGGCCGGAGCGGCCAGGGCGACGGCCAGCACCGAGGCTGACGTCGACAGGAGGACCTTGTGGAAACGCTTCATAATTCTTCTCCCCGTGTTGCTCGGCCAGTTTGGACCYGGAGCCGAACTATCAAGACCAATTGGATACCAATCATTCCGCAAAAAGACGCGGATGCCGGAAATTCTCGGGCCTCGAGGGGCGACTGTGACGGAAATTTTGCAGCTGACAAGGCCAAAAAGAAACCAATTGCAGACCACGTTCTTATTGGTATGAAAATGGTCCTATGCTATCGAGACCAGCAACGGGCGCCGCCAATTTGCGCGGACCGCGGTGACGTAGGGAGGGCTGTGACATGACGTTTGCTGAACGGATCGGACGGYTCGACGCCGCCGGCGACCATGCCCCGCTCTACAAGCAGCTGCAGCGCGCCTTGCGCGAGGCCATCCAGAAGAAGGTGTTGGCGCCCGACGACGCCCTGCCGGCCGAGCGCGACCTGGCCGAAGAGTTCAGCATCTCGCGCATCACGGTGCGCAAGGCGTTGGACGGGCTGGTCGGCGAAGGCCTGCTGACGCGCCGCCAGGGCGCGGGCACCTTCGTCGCCGCGCGGGTGGAGAAGAGCTTCTCCAAGCTGTCGTCGTTCACTGAGGACATGATCTCGCGCGGTCGCGTGCCGCGCAGCGAGTGGATCAGCCGCGCCGAGGGCCAGGTGACGCCGGAGGAATCCCTGACCCTGGGCCTGTCGCCAGGCACGCCGGTCTTCCGCTTCGCCCGGATCCGCTACGCCGACGGCGCCCCGATGGCCGTGGAATACACCACCATCGCCGCCTTCGCCCTGCCCTCCACCGAGGTCGTCGAGACCTCGCTGTACGAGGCGCTGGAAAAGACCGGGCATCGGCCGGTGCGCGCCCTGCAGCGGCTGCGGGCGGTGCTGTTCGGCGCGGAGCAGGCCGACCTGCTGGGCGTTCCTGTCAAGGACGCCGGCCTGCTGATCGAGCGGCGCGGCTTTCTGCGCGACGGTCGGGCGGTGGAAGTCACCCAGTCCTACTATCGCGGCGACGCCTACGACTTCGTCGCCGAACTGAACGCCCTCTCCTGAATGTGTTGGGCCCTGAACGTAGTGAAGTCCTGGGAGTAGAGCTTGGAGGCGACCGTCTTGACCCGTCCTGAAATCCCCGCGCAGACGCGGTTGTCGCCCGAATCCACGCGCATGTTCCTGGAGGCCGGCCAGGCCTCGGCCGTCGCCGCCGCCCAGCTGAGCGCCAACGCCCGCAAGATCGAAGCCCTGGCCCAGCGCCTGCGCGCCAACCCGCCGCGCGTGGTGGTGACCTGCGCCCGCGGCAGCAGCGACCACGCCGCCACCTTCGCCCGTTACCTGATCGAGACCAAGGCCGGGGTGCTGACCTCGTCGGCCGGCCTGTCGGTCAGCTCGGTCTATGACGCCTCGCCCAATCTCGAAGGCGCGCTGGTCCTGGCGATCTCGCAGTCGGGCAAGAGCCCTGACCTGCTGGCCTCGGTGAAGGCGGCCAAGGCCGCCGGCGCCTATGCCGTGGCCCTGGTCAATGTCGTCGACTCGCCGCTGGCCGAACTGGCCGACGAGGTGATCCCGCTGCACGCCGGCCCCGAGCTCAGCGTCGCGGCCACCAAGTCCTACATCGCCGCGCTCGTCGCCATCACCCAACTGATCGCGGCCTGGACGGAAGACGAGGCGCTGACCAAGGCCCTGGCGACCCTGCCGACGGCGTTGGCCGAAGCCTGGACCCTGGACTGGTCGCCGGCCGTCGAGCGCCTGAAGCTGGCTCGCAACCTCTATGTCCTGGGTCGCGGCGTCGGCTTCGCCGTCGCGCTGGAAGCCGCCCTCAAGTTCAAGGAGACCTGTGGCCTGCACGCCGAGGCCTTCAGCGCCGCCGAGGTGCTGCACGGTCCGATGGCGCTGGTGAAGGAGGGCTTCCCGGCCTTGGTCTTCGCCCAGAACGACGAGAGCCGTTCCAGCGTCGATGACATGGCCGCCGGCCTGCGCGGACGCGGCGCCGACGTGCTGCTGGCCGCGCCGGGCGCGGACGGCGAAGTCGCCGGGGCGCTTCCGACCTTGGCGACCCATCCGGTGCTCGAGCCGATTCTGATGATCCAGAGCTTCTACCGGATGGCCAATGCGCTTTCGGTCGCGCGCGGCTACGATCCCGACAGCCCGCCCCACCTCAACAAGGTCACCGAAACCGTCTGATGCTGGCTGCTCTTGTAAATGGCCGCGTCCTGACGGAAGCCGGCGTCGTCGATGGCCGAGCCGTTCTGATCGAGGGCGGGAAGATCGCCGGCGTCGTCGACGCGCGCGAGGTCCCGGCCGGCGCCGATCGTCGTGACCTGGCCGGCGGCCTGCTGGTCCCCGGCTATATCGACACCCAGGTCAATGGCGGCGGTGGGGTGCTGTTCAACGACTCCCCGACCGTCGAGGCGATCGCCGCCATCGGCGCGGCTCACCGGCCCTATGGCACGACCGGTTTCCTGCCGACCCTGATCAGTGACGATCTCTCGGTCGTCGACCAGGCCATGCGCGCCACCGAGGCGGCCATCGAACAGGGCGTGCCCGGCGTGCTGGGCGTGCACATCGAGGGCCCGTTCCTCAATCCCAAGCGCAAGGGCATCCACGACGCCGACAAGTTCCGCGTCATCGACGACGAAGCCCTGGCGCTGCTGACCTCGCTGAAGGTCGGCAAGACCCTGGTCACCCTGGCTCCCGAGCGCACGACGCCGGACATGATCCAACACCTGGCCGACGCCGGCGTGGTGGTCGCCGCCGGCCACACCAACGCCCTCTACAAGACCATGCGCCAGGCCCTGGACCACGGCCTGACCGGCTTCACTCACCTGTTCAACGCCATGTCGCCGCTGACCAGCCGCGAGCCAGGCGCGGTGGGGGCGGCGCTGGAGAGCCTGACCGCCTGGTGCGGCCTTATCGTCGATGGCCGTCACGTGGATCCGGCCACCCTGCGGATCGCCCTGCGCACCCGGCCGCTGGACCGCTTCATGCTGGTGACCGACGCCATGCCGACCGTGGGCATGGTCGACAAGAGCTTCGACCTGCAGGGCCGCCACATCCGCGTGGTCGATGGCGTCTGTGTCGACGACCATGGCACCCTCGCCGGCTCGGACCTCGACATGGCCGCCGCCGTGCGCAACGCCATCGCGATGATGAACCTATCGCTGGACGAGGCGGTTATGATGGCCTCGGCCGCTCCCGCCGCCTTCCTGGGGCTGGACGCTCAGCGCGGCCGGATTGCTACGGGCCTGGCCGCGGACTTCTGCCTGTTGGACGATCAGCTGAACGTCTCGGCGACCTGGATCGACGGGGTCGAGGCCTAGCCTTCTCCGTTCCCATCGAACAGCCAAGAAAAAGGGCGCTGACCTCGCGGTCAGCGCCCTCTGTCTTAGGCGGAGGCCCGCTGGAAGCTTAGAACTTCCACTTCAGGCCCAGATAGAACTGACGGCCGTAGTGCACGTACTCTTCCGAGATCATGCGGGTCGAGTCGTCCAGCTTGCTGTCTTCCTGGTCGGTCAGGTTGATGCCTTCCAGGGTGACGGTGAAGTTGCTGAAGTTGTAGCTGACCTGGGTGTCGATGTTCATGGTCTTTTCCTTGATCCGAACATCGTTGTTGTTGGTCGCCGACGGGGCCACCTGGATCAGGTACGGGTCGCGGTACGAGGCCGAGACGCGGGCCTTGAACGGACCCTTTTCGTAGTAGAGCGTCGCGTTGTAGGCCTCGGGCGACAGGTTCACCAACGGCTGGGTCAGCAGCACGGCCGGAGCCGTCTGGACGTGCGCCGCGTTGTACGTGGGGTTCCTGATCACGTACTGGATGTCGCTCTCGACGTGCGTGTAGTTCACAATGCCGCCGAAGCCGTCGAACGGCGACGGCAGGAACGAGAACGGACGCTGCAGCGAGATCTCGTAGCCCTTCAGCTTGCCGCCGGGGGTGTTGATCTGGGTCGTGACCGTGAACTCGGTATTGGCCGTGTTGCCGTTCGACAGCAGATTGTCGGGCAGCCCCGTCTCCGCCCAAGGCATGTTGATCGCCGAGGTCTGGATGTAGGACTTGATGTCCTTCTGGAAGAAGCCGACCGAGAGCAGGGTTTCCTTATCCGGATACCACTCGAAGCTGAGGTCCAGGTTGTTGGACAGCATCGGGTTCAGGTCGGGATTGCCGCGCGTGACGGTCTGGGCGGACTGGCTGATGGCGGTATAGCCCGGGGTCAGGTTCTGCAGCTGCGGCCGCGTCATCGCCTTGGCGGCGGCGAAGCGGACGTAGAAGTTGTCGAACGGCTGGGCCGAGACATTCAAGGACGGCAGCGTGTTGTGGTACTGCCGCGACGTCGTCTGAGAGGCGTCGATCGGCACGCGTTCGGCGTAGGTCCCGCCCAAAGTGGTGACGGTCTGCGGCGTGTTGCCGGTGCTGTAGTGGCCCGTGGCGTCCTGCTCGGTCTTCACATAACGGACGCCGACATTGCCGCGCACCGGGATGTTGAAGAGGTCGTAGTCGAAGTCGCCCTGGATGTAGAAGGCCGTGTCCTTCTCGGTGATATTCCGCATCGCGCCCAGTTGGTTCAGGACGCTCAGGCGGAAGTCGCCGTTGGCGTTGACGCAGTTACAGTCATAGCCGAGCTTGGTCTTCAGCTTCTCGAGATCCGGCGCCAGCCACGAGGTCGGCACGCCCGCGGGCAGGTCGAGGCCGCGACCGAAGCCGCTGATCACGCGCGAAACATCGGCGACCGAAACGCCCGTCGGCAGGCCGAAGCCGGCTTCATTGGTGAAGGTCGTGGCCGAGTTGCCCGTCAGGACGCGCGAGTTCAGGCGCTGTTCCCACGAATTGAAGCCGTACTTCTTGTAGTTGCCGCCGTAGCGCAGCTTGAAGCCTTCGATGATCTCGTAGTCGACGTCGGCGCGGAACGTCTTGAAGGTGTTGACGGCCTTGCTGGGACGCAGGCGCAGCAGCGAAGCGTCGCCGAAGGTGTTGCTGGCGCTGTACTGGTAGGCGGCCGGATTCGTCGGATCGAAGCCGTAGTTGAAGTTCGGCAGCTTGTCGTTCTGCGAATAGTCGTAGCTGTAGCCGTCGCTGTCATAGCGATCGAACGAGAACGTGGTCTGGACCGGGTTGTCCTGGATCGAGCGCGACTGGCCGTAGACCACGTTCAGGTGACCGGCTTCACCGAACTTGGTGTCGTAGGTCAGCGAGAACTGGTTGAACTCGGTCTTCAGGTCGTCGTGGCGATATTCGACCCGGGCGTCGACGTCGTCGAACGAGCCCTTGATCAGGGTGCCCTTGCTGTCGGCCGTGAAGTTGACGACGTCCGTCTGGGGCACGCCCGCGCCGCTGCGGCTGAACGAGATGATTTCCAGATAGGTCTCGTCGCGGTTGTTGGTGAACTTGGCCAGCATCGCGTCGAGGGTCAGGGTCGAACGGTCGGTCGGACGCCATTGCAGCGAACCGGTCACGCCCAGGCGCTTTTGGTCGTAGTCCAGGCGGCCATAGCGCGGGATCCGCGGGTGCCAGAGCGCATTGGCCGTGCCGGCATTCGCGCCCGGCGCGACGGGGGACGTACCGCCGGTGACGACGCCGATCGTGTTACAAGCTGGCGAGGTCGCGGCGGTCGCGCCGCCCTGCGCGGCGCCAGGGCTCGACGGATTGTAGGCCGCGCCGAAACACGGGAATGCCGTCGCCGAGTTGCTGGCGACCGACGGGTTTTCCCAACGGCCGGTCGAGGAGCCTTCCTCGCGCTGGGCGCGGGTGGCGTAGGCGACCGACACCAAGGCGCCGATTTCGCCGATGCCGGTATCCCAGCGGTTGCTGACCAGGAAGGTGTAGCGCGGGTCGCTCTTTCGCGAGAGGTCGTTCCAGCCGATCTTGCCGGACGCGCTCATCGTGAACTTGCTGAAGTCGAACGGGCGCGCGGCCTGCATGTCGACGATGGCGCCCAGCGAGCCTTCCTCGTTGATGGCCGAGGTCGACTTGCGCACGGTGATGCTGTTGAACAGCTCCGAGGCGAAGATCGAGAAGTCGAACTGGCGGCTGCGGTTGGCGCCGCCCGAACCGTCCTTGCCGCCGGTGGTGGCCAGGGCTTCCAGGCCGTTCAGGCGAACGATGGTGAAGTCGGCGCTCAGGCCGCGGACGGTGATCGTGCGGCCTTCGCCGCCGTCACGGTCGATCGACACGCCCGGCACGCGCTGCAGCGACTCGGCCAGGTTCAGGTCGGGAAAGTCGGCGATGTCTTGCGCCTTGATGACGTCGACGAGGTCGTTTTCACGACGCTTGACGTCCAGGGCGTTGGCCAGCGAGGCGCGGAAGCCAGTGACGACGACGGCTTCGACCTCATCGGCCGGAGCGGTGGCGGCCGCCGGAGCGGTCTGGGCCGACGCGGCGCCGGCGAACGCCATCGCCAGGGCCAGGGCGCCACCGGACACGCCGTAGTGCAGAGCGCGCACGCGCCCCATCGAATTCTTGGACATAGAACCTCCTCCCGTATCGACCATTGGACGACGGCGTAACCGCCGCCTTGGCCTTCGTATCGATCCCGCGTCCTTCCCGCGAAACCGCCCCCGGCCTTCAAGTCTTCATTTTTGCCACCGGTGTCAGAAGCAAACTATGTTTTTGACACCGGTATCAGAGTGCTAACAAAGCCCGCGAGCGCCGACAAGGCCACAAAGCGGTCACAACCCACGACACCCCTAGCGCCGTTGCCTTTGCGACACATGGTGGCGTTCTGTCACAGGGATGACGCGAAGGGGTCGTGAAGGGCCGCTCAGCCCTCTTCCGGCCGGTAGTGGCTGACCCGGTAGAGGCCCTGAAGCATCGCCTCACGCTGCTCGACCGGCAGTTGGGCGCCCATGGCGCGGAGCAACTTCAGCGCGTTGAGGTGGACATCCACGGCGTCCCATCGCCAGGCCTTGGCTTCCGCGCAGCTGTCGGCCAGGCCGCACAACGACATCGCCGCCTTGTCGACGCCGGTGTCCGCCACGAAGGCGCTGACGTCGATGACCTTCGAAGCCAGCAAATACAAGACTTCATACGGTTGGGAGGCGCGATCCGCCGCGTCCCTGCCGAACCGGCGCGCAATCTCGCCCAGGGCCTCGTCCAGGGCCGCCATCGAGGCGTCCCGCAGGGTTTCGACGCCCGCCTCGGCGGCGGCGATGGCGTCCTTGGCCAGCACTCCGCCGCGATCCTTGATCATGCTGGCGAGACGGTTGGGAGGGCGGAACTTGCGGACGGTCATATCTGCACCTTGGCCGGGCGCATCATGTTGCTGATTTCGTCGTCGGACAGGTTGGGCATGTGCGCGTCGCCCACCTCCGCCGGGAGGTCGTCTCTCCGCCGGCCGTCCGTCCCCGGCGGGGGGCCTTGGTGCTTGAAGCGCCGGTCGGGCCCGACATAGCTGTCGCACTCGACGAAGACGCGCTCCTCGCGCGCCACCCA
The DNA here is from genome assembly GCF_056401555.1 of Caulobacter sp. P4_E5. Taxonomy (NCBI): domain Bacteria; kingdom Pseudomonadati; phylum Pseudomonadota; class Alphaproteobacteria; order Caulobacterales; family Caulobacteraceae; genus Caulobacter; species Caulobacter sp. P4_E5. The sequence continues at coordinate 9,529 of NZ_JBFUJD010000009.1, read as the reverse complement.
GAAGACGCGCTCCAGCAGCACCTTGGGGGTGATCGGCTTGGCCACCACATAGTTGGATCCGGCGTCCCGCAGCTTGAAGATCTGCGAGGTGCGGGTGTGGCCAGTGACCAGGATGACCGGGACGTAGCGGTTGTTCTCGCCGCCGTCGCGCCGCAGCCACTCGATGAACGCGATGCCATCGGTGACGGGCATCTGTACGTCGCTGATGATCAGGTCGAAGGTTTTGGTGCTGACCAGGACCTGGGCGTCCATGACGCTCTCGGCCCGATGCAGTTGCTTGACCCCGAAGCCCGAGACCACCTGCGACAAAATGTCCAGCGAAGGTCCGTTGTCATCCAGGACCAGCACCGTGGCCCGCTCGAGATTGATCCGCGTCGAGGGGAGGAGCGCGTCCGTCATTGGCCCGCTAGAAGAAATCCAACTCGCCGGCCTCGGCTTTCACGCCGGGGGTCCCCTCGGCCCGCAATCGCACGACCAGGTCGGCCAAGCCCAAGCCTTCCAGCAGGGGCTCGATAGACATGCTCCATTCGCCCGAGGCGTGCTGGCTGATCCGCTGCAGCACCGCCGACAGGCCGTGCAGGCGCTGGCTCAGTTCGTCCAGGGCCTGCAGCCGGGTTAGGTTGGCCAGGGCCGCGCCGCCCTGGGCGAGGTCGCCGACGATGTGTTCGCAGTCCTGGCAGAGCGCCGCGGCCGAGGCCAGCTCCGCGGCCAGGCGACGCGACAGCTCGCCGACCAGGAGGTGTTCCTCCGGCAGGGCGATCGGCGTCGATGGCTGCGGCGAAGCGTTCATGGGCGTCAGAACAGGTCCACGTCGCCGTTGGAAGCGGCGGGCATCGGGGCGGGAGTAGGACGACGGACGTCCTGCGGAGCGTTGTCCACGGCGACCAGGCGCTGGCGCACGCGGCCCGAGGCCGGCCAGAACTCGACGCGACGGGCCGAGACCCCGCCGGTGCTGGACGAGACGATCGGGATGCCTTCGTCGCGCAGGAAACGCTCGGCGAAGGCGGAGTTGCTGGCGCCGACGTCCGAAAGGCCGTCGAACAGCTTGGCTCCGCCGAAGATCTTGGCTTCCAGCCGCTCGCGGCGGGCGCCCTTCTTCAGCAGGTCGTTGATCAGCAGTTCCATGGCGTAGGCGCCATAGCGGACGGCGTCGCCGTCACGACGGTTGTCGCCCGAGTCCGGGAGCAGGAAGTGGTTCATGCCGCCGACGCCGGCCTGGGGATCGCGGATGCACGCGGCGATGCACGAGCCCAGCACGGTGGTCATCACCACCTGCGGATCGCCCGTCACATGGCTTTCGCCCTGGGTCACGTGAACCTTGATCGCCCTTTCCGGGTCGTCTTGATGGGAGAATGGCGTCATGTCAGCTGCCCGAACACCTGTTCGATCTTCTCCCGCAGGCCCTGAACCGTGAACGGCTTGACGCAGTAGTTGTTGACGCCGAACTGCACGGCGCGCTGGACCAGTTCGCGGTCGGCGCGGCCCGTCAGCATGACGAAGGCGGTCTGGCGGATCGGCGGGTGCGAGCGCACCGCGCGGAGCAGCGCCAGGCCATCCATCTTCGGCATGTTGAAGTCCGAGATGACGAGGTTGGCCGGCTTGGCCAGGAGGTTCTTCAGTGCCTCCTCGCCATCGGGCGCCTCACGGATATCCTTGAAGCCGATCTGCTGGAGCGCATTGCGGATCAGCGCCCGCATGGTCAGCTGGTCGTCGACGACGAGAACGGAAATGGTGCTAGCTTGCGGCATGGTTCATCGCCTCGCGGAGGCCAGATCGAGAATGGACTGGCCCATGGAGGACAGGGAAACCTGCTTCTCCACCGCGCCGATTTCAAAAGCGGACCGAGGCATGCCGTAGACGACGCAGCTTGCCTCGTCCTGGCCCAGCGTCTTACCGCCGGCCTTTCGCATGGCCAGAAGGCCCTGGGCTCCGTCGCGGCCCATGCCGGTCAGGATCGCCCCGACCGCCTTGTCGCCGACGGCGTTGGCCACCGAGTTGAACAGGACGTCCACCGACGGGCGGTGGCCGCTGACAGGATCGCCGGCCACCAGGCGGCAACGCAGGCCGGCCGAGCGGACGACCTCCAGGTGCGTGGCTCCGCCGGGGGCGACATAGACCTTGCCCGGCTCCAGCAGGGCGCCGTCCGTGGCTTCCTGCACCTTGGCCCCGCTGGCGCGATCCAGGCGCGCGGCGAAGCTGGCGGTGAAGGTGGCCGGCATGTGCTGGGTGATGACGGTCGGCGGGCAAGTGTCGGGGAACATCTGCAGGATCGACAGCAGGGCTTCCACCCCGCCGGTCGACGAGCCGATCGCCACGATGTCGCCCGAGGGCATGTAGTCCTTGCGGCGCGGGCCGGCCGGCGCGGAATCGGCCTTGGTGCGGACCGAGGCGCGCGCCGCGATCTTCACCTTGGCGACAATCTCGGACAGGGCTTCCTGAGTGCCGGTGGCGTCGGCGGGCTTGCCCACGCAGTCAATCGCGCCCAGTTCCAGGGCCCGCAGCGTCATCTCAGCGCCGGACTGGGTCAGGGTCGAGACCATGACCACCGGCATCGGCCGCAGGCGCATGATCTTCTCGAGGAACTCAATGCCGTTCATGTTCGGCATCTCGATGTCGAGCGTGACGACGTCGGGGTTCAGGGCCTTGATCATGCCCCGCGCCTCGAACGGGTCGCCGGCGCCGCCGACCACCTCGATTTCCGGGTCACGATTGAGGGCCGCCGTGATCAGGCTCCGCATGGTGGCGGAGTCGTCGACGACGAGAACGCGAATTTTGGGCATTAGCGACCGGCCTTTCGGTAGGCGGTCAGGCCGCAGCTCTCGAACGCGGTCACGGACGCGCCGACGCGCTCGGAGTGGCCGACATACAGGCGGCCGCCGGGCGCGATGAGCGGCGCGAAGCGGCTCCAAACGCGTTCTTGGGTGGGTTCATCGAAATAGATCACGACATTCCGGCAGAAGATGGCGTCGAACGGGCCTTTCATAGGCCAGGACGGACCGTTGAGATTTAGTTCCCGGAACGCGACCAGGCTGCGCGCGGTTTCGCAGACGCGGAAGGCGCGGCGGTCGGACGGGTCGCGTTCGAAGTACTGGTTGCGGGCCGCGGCGGGGATGCCTTCCAGCAGGCTTTCCTCGTAGACGGCGGCGCGGCCGGTCGCGAGCACGTTGGTGTCGATGTCCGTGCCCAGGATCCGGATGTCCAGGTCCGCGGCGTTTGGCCAGACCGACAGCACCGTGAAGGCCATCGAGTACGGCTCCTGGCCCGAAGAGCTGGCGGCGGACCACAGGCGCAGGCGGCCGCCCGCCCGCACCTTGTCGGCGACCGGCTCCAGGATGTTGGCGCGCAGGTCGTCGAAGTGGTGCGGCTCGCGGAAGAAGCGCGTGACGTTGGTGGTCAGCGCCCGGAGCATCTCCTGGCTCTCGTCGTGGCCCTTGTCGCTGGCGACGAAGGCGCAGTACTCGGTGAACGAGCGCAGGCCCAGGGCGCGCAGGCGCTTGGCCAGGCGGGAATAGACCAGCGTCGCCTTGCTGTCGGGCAGGCTGATGCCGGCCAGGTCGTACAGCAGCGCGGCGATGCGCTTGAAGTCTTGGGTCGTGAACGCGAACTCGCCATCGACGAGGGCTTCGCGGCGGTCCGTGGGAGAGGCGAATGCGGTCGTCATCAGGCGGCCAATGCCTCGCGTTCAGGAAGGATGCGATCCAGCGAGATTTCGCTGATCATGCGGCCTTCGATCGAGACGATGCCGCGCACGAAGTTGCGGACGGCGTCGCAGGCGACGTCGGGGGTCGGCTGGATCATGTCGTCGTTGATCGACAGGATGTCCGACACCGCGTCGACCAGCAGGCCGACGGTGCGGTCGCCCGCCTTGACCACGATGAAGACGCTGCGGACGGTCGGCTCGATCACCGGCATGCCCAGGCGGCAGGCCAGGTCCATGATCGGCAGCACCGCGCCGCGCAGGTTGATGACGCCGCGCATGAAGCCTGGCGATTGCGGCAGCACGGTCGCCGGGCTCCAGCCGCGAATCTCGCGGACGGCCATGATGTCCACGCAGTATTCCTGATCGCCCACGTGGAACGAAATCAGCTCTCGACGGTCGATCCCGGTGGCGGTGGCATGATCGGTCATGACTTACTCCGCGGCGATGAGGGTGGGTTCGGTGGGGCGAGGCGCGCCGCCTTCGCGGCGACGAAGATTGATGGTGGCGTCGACGTCGAGGATCAGGGCCACGCGGCCGTCACCCAGGATGGTCGCGGCGGCGACGCCCTCGACCTGCTGGTAGTTCTGTTCCAGCGACTTGATGACGACCTGGCGCTGGCCATGGATGGCGTCGGCCACCAGGGCGGCGCGCGAGCCGTCCTCGCCCTCGACCAGCAGCACGACGCCCTCGCACGGGTGCGGGCTGGTGTCGCGATAGCCCAGGGTCCGACCGACGTCGATCAGCGGCACGAAGCTGTCGCGGACGGCCAGCACCGAGCCGACGGGACCCAGCGGACGGACCTCTTCCGGCTTCGGGCGCAGGCTTTCGACGATGGCGGCCAGCGGCACGACCAGGGTCTCGCCAGCGACGTCGACCACCATGCCGTCCAGGACGGCCAGGGTCAGCGGCAGGCTGAGGGTGAAGGTCGAGCCTTGGCCCGGACGCGAGGTGATCGAGATCCGGCCGCCCAGGGCCTGGACCGAGCGCTTGACCACGTCCATGCCGACGCCGCGGCCCGACACGTCCGAGATCTTGTCGGCGGTCGAGAAGCCCGGGAGGAAGATCAGGTTGTCGATCTCTTCGTCGGTCAGCTRCAGGTCGGGGGCGATCAGGCCCTTCTTGACCGCGATCGAGAGGACCCGCTCGCGGTTGATGCCCTTGCCGTCGTCCGAGACCTCGATGACGATCCGGCCGCTGCGGTGCAGGGCGGCCAGGCGCACGACGCCTTCGGGATTCTTGCCGGCCGCCTTGCGCTCCTCGGGGTTTTCCAGCCCGTGGTCGATGGCGTTGCGCAGCATGTGGGTGATCGGGTCGGACAGACGCTCGATGACCGTCTTGTCGACTTCGGTATTCTCGCCGTCCATCACCAGGCGGGCTTGCTTGCCCGTCATGTTGGCGACTTCGCGGACCAGGCGCGGCATGCGCTGGAACACCGACTTCACCGGCTGGGCGCGGATGGCCATGACGCTGTCCTGGATCTCGCGGGTGAGCTGTTCCAGCTCGTCGAGACCCATGGCCAGGTTGGAGGACGGGGCGATGCCGTATTCGCCGACCCGCTGGGCCAGCATGGCTTGGTTGATGACCAGCTCGCCGACCAGATCGATCAGTCGGTCGATGCGCTCGGGATCGACGCGGATGACCGACTGGCCTGGACCCGGGACTTCGACCTGGGTGGCCTTAGGGGTCGGCGCGGCCGGGGCGGCGGGTTTGGCGGCCGGTGCGGGGGTTGAGGCGACGGGCGTGATTTCGGCGACCGGCGCGAGCGCGGCGATCTCGACCGGAGCCGGCTCGGCCGACGGCCCGACGATCGCGGGCGCTTCGGCCACGGCCAGAAGCGAGGTCAGGACGGCCTCGACGGGCGCCTCGCCACGGGTGATTTGCAGTTCGCAGTCGCCATCGACGAATTCGAAGACCTCGCGGATCGCGGTCTCGTCCTCCTCGGTCTCCAGGCGCACGCTCCAGGTGACGTAGGCGGCTTCCGGATCCAGCTCTTCCAACGGCGGCATGGCGCTGTCGTCCAGAGTCGCGGTGATCGGACCCAGGCGGTTGAGCTCGCGCAGCAGCAGCGCCGTCTCGTTGGCCTTGCGGTACAGGTCCGACTTCGGACGGATCGACACCGTCCAGACGTTGGCGGGGATCAGGTCGGTGTCGGCGGCCTGCGCCTCGACCGAAATGGTCTGGGGCACGAACACGAAGCCGAGACCGTCGTCGTCAATAGCGTCGTCGGCGTCGACGACGGGGGCGGGAGCGGCGTCCTCGACCACGACTGGCGTGGCGGCGGCCGGAGAGGCGTTCGGGTCGGTCCAGGTTTCCAGCTCGGCGGCCATGGCGGCCGAGGCCCCCATGTCGACGTCGCCGAGGCCGCGAGCGGCGCTGACGTGGTCGGCCAGGATGTCGGAAGCGCGCAGCAGGACGGCGGCCAGCTCGACCGTGTTGGGCACGGCGCCCGAGCGCACGGCGTCCAGCAGGGTCTCGAACACGTGGGCGAAGCGCACCAGCGGCTCGAGGCCGAAGGCGCCGGCGCCGCCCTTGATCGAGTGGACGGCGCGGAACACGGCGTTGACCGTCTCGAGGTCGCCGGCTCCCTCTTCCATGGCCAGGAGACCGCCCTCGAGGTCGGCGAGGAGCTCCTCGCATTCCTGGAAGAAGGTGACCTTGATGGCCTCTAGCTCGTCCATATCCCGTACGTCCTAATTCGCGTCTAGCAACGGGTGCTCAAAGAAACTCGGTACTGAACCTGGATCAGGCCGTCCGGGTCAGGCGGCGACGCGACGGATCGCGTCGACCAGCTTTTCCGGGTTGAACGGCTTGACGATCCAGCCCGTCGCGCCGGCCTCGCGGGCCCGCTGCTTCTTGGCCGGGTCGCTTTCCGTGGTCAGGACCAGGATCGGGATGGCGCGATAGTCGTCGTCGACCCGCACCGCCTCGATGAAGCCAAAGCCGTCAAGCTTGGGCATGTTGATGTCCGTGATGATGACATCGGGGCGATGGGCGGAGAGGACCTCCAGACCATGCTCGCCGTCGACAGCCTCGACCACGTTAAAGCCGGCGCCGGCGAGGGCCATGCGCAGCATGTCTCGCATCGTCCGGGAGTCATCGACCGTTAGAACCGTACGCGTCACGATTCAGCTCCTTGGATAGCCGCCGAGAGGAGCGCCCCTTCGGCGCCGAAAAGACGGGTGGTTTCAACGAAGGCCTCCGAAGGCCCCTTGATGGAAAAGGATTGACCGTCCTGGTCCCAGGCCTTGCGGCCCGCCAGCAGGACCTGCAGGCACAACCCGCCGAGGCGGCGCACCTGGTCGGCCTCCACCGTGATCGCCGCACCGCGACGTTCCAGGAGGGCGGCTTTCAGCGGCGCCGCGGCCTTCAGGTCCAGGGTCTCGGGCAGCGCGATCGCAGCGGCCATTTAGAATTCCTCCCAACCATCCGTAGCAGGGGCCTGGGCGACCGCCGCCGAACCGCTCCGGCCCGGACGGGCGAAGGTGTTCAGGCGAGCCTGTTGCTCGGCCACCGGGTTGCGCACCGGGGCGTGTTGAACCGGATCGGCGACGGCCGGCCGGCTGTAGGACGAAGACATTCCCCCATGCCCAGCGCCGACTTGGAAGCGGGCCATGAGGCGGACCAGTTCGGCGGTTTCGCCCTTCAGCGAGTGCGTCGCGGCGGTCGATTGCTCGACCATGGCGGCGTTCTGCTGCGTGACCTGRTCCATCTGGTTCACGGCGGTGTTCACTTCGTTCAGACCGGTCGCCTGCTCCGCGGCCGAAGCCGCGATCTCGGTGACCAGCGCGTCGATCTCGCCGACCTTCGCCACAATCCGCTGCAGGGCCTCGCCCGTCTGGCCGACCAGGCTGACGCCTTGGCTGACCTGCTGGGTCGACGAGGAGATCAGAGCCTTGATCTCCTTGGCCGCCTCGGCGGAACGTTGGGCCAGGGCCCGGACTTCCTGGGCGACGACCGCGAAACCGCGGCCGGCTTCGCCAGCTCGCGCGGCTTCGACGCCGGCGTTCAGGGCCAGAAGGTTGGTCTGGAAGGCGATTTCGTCGATCACGCCGATGATCTGGCTGATCTGCTTGGACGAGCTTTCAATCTCGCCCATGGCCGACACTGCTTGATGCACGACCTGACCGGAATGCGTCGCTTCGCCACGGGTGGTCGAAACCACGTCGGAGGCCTGACGGGCGCCCGAGGCCGTGCGGCGCACGGTGGCGGTCAGCTCGTCCAGGGCGGCGGCGGTTTCTTCCAGGCTGGCGGCTTGCTGCTCGGTGCGGCGCGACAGATCGTCCGAGGCGTGGGCGATCTCGTCGGCGCCGGTGCGCAGGCCGTCGGTCGAGGCGGCGATGACCTTCATCGTCTCCTGCAACGAGCCCATGGCGCCGTTGAAGTCGTCTTTCAGCTTGCGGTACTCGCCCGGGAAGTCGGCGCTGACACGGAAGGTCAGGTCGCCTGAGGCCAGCTTTTCCAGGCCTTCGGCCAGGCTGGTGACCACGAGGGCGCTTTCCTGGGCGGCCGCTGCGGCGGCGGCTTCCTTGGCGCGGCGTTCATCGGCCGTGAGGGCGGCCGACTTTTCCTGCTCCGCGCGCAGGGTGTCGAGATGAAGTTGATTGTCCCGGAAGACCTTGAGCGAGCGGACGATCGCGCCCAGCTCGTCGCCGCGTTCCAGCTTTTCGAGGTCGATGCCGTTGTCGCCCTTCGAGAGCTTCTCGGTGGCGCCGGCGATGTCGCCGATCGACTTGCGGGTGGTCATGACGGTCAGGAACGCCAGGGCGCCGACGGCGCCCAGGGTCACCAGCGACATCACGATCGTGACGCTCATCGCGGCGGTGGCCTCGGCCTGACGCTTGGCGGTCTCGGCCTCGACGCGCTTGTTGGCGGCGGCGACGACCTGGTCGAGCTGGCCGGTCATCTTCGCGTACTGTTCCTCGAACGGCGCGATGAAGCCCGCGGCCATGCCGAAGTCCACGCCGATCATGCCGCTGACCGTGTCGATGGCGCTACGGCATTCCTCGAGCGACTTGATCAGCTCCGCGATCTTGGGCTGTTCGGCGGGGGGCAGCTTGCCCTTCAGCGCGGCCAGCTCCTTCTTGACCGAGTCGGTCTCGGCCAGGACGGCGGTCATGCGAGCGTCGTTCTTGTCGACCTCGATGTTGCCAGCCTTGTGGGTCATCACGACGAACAGCTCGCCGTTGATGTTCGAGATGCGCTTGGAGATCTTCTGGATCTCCATGTTCTGGCGCATGTCGGTTTCGACCACCTGCTTCAGAGCGGCCGACTGGCTCTTCTGAACGACGATGGCGCCACCGGCCATCACGGCCAGCATGAGCAGCGCGAAAGCCGGCGCGAAGCCGATCTTGATGATCAATGGTAAATCGACGAGACGAATACGTTTCATCGCGAGGTCCCCTCCAACCAGCGCTCCGAGTCACGGATCGCCAAACTGAAGTGGGATAATCGCGATAGAGTCCTAACAGACTCTGACTTGGTTAAGGGGAATTCGATATAATATCTCCAGGTCGCGCCAAGGTGGTCATTTGGTCGCAGGCTCCCGCCCTCCGATTCTATAGAGAGGCCCCTGGAGAACGAGAGTCTCCGAAAGAGCCGAGCATGGTTACCTGACAGTAAACCTCGAATATTCTGGCCCGACTCAGAATATCTTAACTTACACCTGCGATTTTGCTCCTGCGTCCGGTTGGCGCGTCGTCCACAGGACGTGAATTCATTACTAGGAGCAGCGGGATGAAATATCCGATCGCTATTGCCGCGGGAATCGCTGGCAGCTTTTTCGTCGCTCAGGCCGCGTCGGCCGCCGGCGGTTTCGAAGACCAAATGGGC
>NZ_JBFUJD010000008.1:0-101071 GCF_056401555.1 Caulobacter sp. P4_E5 | reverse complement strand
GCAGGTAAGAGGCCAGGATCGCCGAGCTCTGGGCGATCATCATTCGCGCGCCAGCGAACTTGGCTTTCTCTTCGTACTTCTTGGTCATCTCCGCCGCGAGGGTTTCCCACGGGATCAGGAACATCGTGTAGAGGAACTCGAAGAAAACAAAGGTGAGAAGGTAGTAGACGAAGGTCTGGCCGGTGACGAAGATCAGCGCGAAGGCCGGCAACAGCGGAATGGTCAGGATCAGGAAGATCTTGCGCCGCCCGATCTTCCGGCCAATCCAGGTGTGGCGCAGGTTGTCGGAGATGTAGCCGATCAGCGGGCAGGTGATCGCTTCCAGCAGGCGCGGCAGACCCAGGATCAGGCCCGTCTCGACTGGCGACAGCCCGCAGAAGGTAATGAAGAAATAGGCCAGCCAGCCGGTGATCACGGCTTGCGCGCCGGCTCCCAGCATGTCGCCGGAACCCCAGCCCCAATAGGTGACCCAGGTGGGTTTGCGGATGTCCGGCGTGGCCATGGTCGTCTCGTTTCCCTTTGAGGAGGGGTCTTGGCGCCCCTTGCTGACCCGGCCCCAAGAGCGAAAGGGGCCGGATCAGTTGATGCGGAGGTGGCGTTAGATGAAGGCGCGCTGGAACTCGCCCAGGGCCAGCATGGCCAGCGACTGGCCATAGGGCATCGAGGTCAGGGGGATGTCCTTGTAGCCCTGGATCGTGTCGAACACCGGCGTGCCGAACGAGACCTGCTGCAGCTCGCCCTTGTCGTCGATATTGGCCAGCACGCCCTTGATGGCGCGGATGGCGACCGCCTCGTATTCCTTGCCGATATAGCGCTTGCGCACGGCCTTGAGGACGCCATAGGCGAAGCCGGCCGTGGCCGAGGCCTCCAGGTACGAGGTCTTGTCGTTGATGATCGTGTGCCACAGGCCCGTGGCCTGGTCCTGATACTCAGTCAGCGCCTTGATCTGCGCTTCCAGGGCGTCGATCAGGAAGGCGCGCAGGCCGTCGCCGGGCTTCAGGTCTAGGAGTTCGATGAACTCGGGGATGGCGATGGTTACCCAGCAGTTCCCGCGCGCCCACAGGGCGTCGGCGAAGTTGTGGCGGCCTTCGAAGGTCCAGCCGTGGAACCACAGGCCGGTCTTGCGGTCGGCCAGGTACTTGATGTGGACCATGAACTGGCGCTTGGCCTCCTCGACGAAGTCGGGGCGGTCGAGCAACAGGCCGATCTTGGCCAGCGGCAGCACGCTCATCATCAGCGTGTCGTCCCACAGCTGCTGCGGGTTCTCGCTGTTGAACACGATGTGCTGGAAGCCGCCTTCCTCGGTGCGCGGGCCCTCGTACATGACGTAGTCGGCCCAGGTCTCCAGATAGGGGACGTAGGTGTGGTCGCCGGTGGCTTCGTACAGATAGGCCAGGGTCAGGAACGGCGAGACGGTGTTGATGTTCTTGGTCGGGGTGCCGGCTTCGAAGCGGTCGGCGAACCACTGGGTCATGATGTCGAAGGCGCGCTCGTCGCCGTACATCTCGTACTGCTTCCACAGGCCGTAAAGGCCGACGCCGTGGGTCCACTCCCAGTCGTTCCAGCCCTTGGTGTCGATCACCCGGCCGTCGTCGAGGCGCAGCAGGAACTCGCCGGTCTCGTCCTTGATGTCGACCAGATTGCTGATCAGCAGGGCGATCTTGGCCTTGATGTCCTTGGCCTCGAGGCCGTGGGCGAGATTGGGCACGATAGTCTCCAGTGTCGGTCTTAGAGCGGCGAGGGAGCGCCGGTCTTAGGGTTTGAAATCGGGAGCGGGCACGCGAGCGACGGGGACGCCGCCGCGCACCGTGCGCAGGTTGACGAGCTTGACGGCTTCGAGCGCGTCGCCGGGAGCGCCGTCGCTGGTCACGGCCAGGGCGATGGTGTTCTTGCCGCGCGGATCGACGATGCCGTTGGGCAGCACGAAGGTCCGCTGCGGGCCGACATGGGCGATGAACTGGCCCATGTTCCAGCCATTGACGAAGATCAGCACGCGGTAGCGCTTGTTCGGCGAGCGCGGCTTGTCGGGATCGCCGATCGACAGGCCCAGGGTCACGTCATGATCCTTGGGCAGGGCCAGGTCGAAGCTGGTCCGGTACCAGGTCGTGCCGGCATAGGGCTTGGTCGCCGCCATCTCGGCCTTGGCCCACGACGTGTCCGGGAAGCCCGGCAGGTGCCAGCCTTCACGCTCGCCGTACTGACCGCCGTTGTTGGGGTTGCCGCGCACCGGATCCTGGATGTCCTCGCCGCCCTTGTTGCCCTGGATTTTCCAGGCGATCGGCACGGCGAAGCTGTAGCTGCCGGGACCCGACAGCGAGGTCGAGACCAGACCGCGCGCTTCCTTGTGGAAGTCGTCGGCGTCGAGATCCCAGTTGTGGCCGTTGTTGCGGACCATGACCGACAGCACGTGCTCGCCGGCTCCGCGCAGGTCCTCGGGCAGCTTGAAGGTGGCCACGCCCGTGGTGATCGGACGGGGCAGGCCGCCGTCCAGTTCGTGCTCGCCGAGGAACCGGCCGTCCAGCCAAACCTGCAGCATCCCCGCGCCGCCGGCCCCGTAGTGCAGGGTCAGGGTGTCGATGTCGGCCTGGCCCTGGTAGCGGCCGCGATACCAGACGTCGCCCTGGTGGAAGCCGTAGGTGCTCATGTCCAGCGCCGGCTGGCCGGTGGGACCGCGCACGGTCGAGCCGCTGCGGCGGCCCTCGGTCTTCAACCAGGAGCCGTCATCGAACTTCGGATCGGTCTCGGGCGTGCCGGACGTGGTCTTCCAGTCGAGCTTGGCGAGATCGGGCAGGGTGATCGCGGCCGGACCGGCAAGCGCCTTGTCGGCGAGCAAGCTGCCCGAGGCCGTCACCTTGGCCGCGACTTTGGCGCCGTTCCAGCGGATCGAGGTCACGGCCTTGGGCGCGAAGACTTCGAGCGGGCTGTCGGTCTCGGTGTCGCCGGTCAGGGAGAGGGCGCCGCCCTTAAGCGCGTCGCTGCGGACCAGGCCTGGGCCGCGCACCAACACGTCGTCGCGCCGCCAGAAGGTCTGACCCGTCTCGGCGTCGGCCAGCAGCAGGGTCAGAGAAGGGCGACCGCCGCCGGTGATCCGCACACGGGCTAGGCCCTTGTGGGCGTAGGTCAGCTTCAGGTCGCCCTTGGCCGCGTCGAAGGCGGACGTGACGTCGCCTTCGATGACCTCTACCTTCGGCGCGCTGGCGTAGCGCAGCACCGTTTCGCCCGTCTCGCCGGCGCGGCCGTAGAGCAGGGCCAGATCGCCGTCGTTCCACTTCAGGTGCGTCTGGATCTCGGAGGTCGAATAGACCAGCCGCTGGCCGCCCAGATCGTAGCTGGCCATCAGCATCTTGGCGTCCTGGCCCTTGATCCGCGACGGGACCACATAGTCGCCGTCGCGGATCTTCAGCTTGAAGGTGAAAGCCTCGTCGCCGGTGGCGCTGCTGGGGTTGTGGACGACCACATAGAGGTGGCTGCCGGTCTCGGCGTTGACGTTGTGATAGACGCGGACCTTGTCGTTCGATGGGACAACCGCCTCGCCCTTGTCCATGCGGGTGATGTCGGGGACGGCGGCGATGAACTCGCCCATCTGCTTCATCACCCGGATCTTGTCGCGCAGGCCTCGGGCCTCGTCGATGGCCGAGCCGTAGTCGTACGAGCTGAACACCACCGGGGCCGGCAGCCAGCCCCAGCTGGTTCCGCCATAGGTCATGTAGAAGCTCTGCAGCGTGATGCCGTTGGCGATGTTGGTCGCGTAGAACACCCGCTGATAGCCGACGCCGCGGTGGATGGCCGTGCAGTCGTAGTCGCCGTTGCTGCCCCAATAGTCGAACCAGCCGCCGCCGAACTCGGCCAGGAAGCCGGGGGTGTTGGGGCTGGCCAAGGCGCCGCCCTTGGCGCCGCTGGCGCCGTAGATCCCCCAGTCGGGCGCGACGCCCGGACTGGCCGGCTTGGAGTCGACTCGGCAGTTGCCGCCCGGGTAGCCGTCGAAGGCGTAGAGGTCATTGGGGCCTTCGACCGTGCCCGGCACGTTCGAACCCTTCGGCACCCAGTAGCCGTTGCGGCCTTTGTCGTTGTGGAAGATCGGTACGGTGATGCCGTCGGCCTTGGCCTTGTCGGCCAGCCACCGCATGTAGCGCTGCTGCGGCGCGCCGACGACGTCCAGTTCGTTCTCGATCTGATGGGCGATCACCGTGCCCTGGCCGGTGGTCAGTTGGTGGCGGGCGATGACGGCGTTGATCTGGGTCAGCCACTCGTCGGCGGCCTGGATGTATTCCGGCGCGTCGGTGCGGGCGCKGGCCTGCTGGTTGACCAGCCAGCCGGGGAAGCCGCCCCGGGTCAGCTCGGCGTTCACATAGGGCCCGGCGCGGGTGATGACGTAGAGGCCTTCTTCCTTGGCCATCGTCAGCACGCGGTCCACGTCGCGCACGCCGCTGAAGTCGTAGACTCCCTGCTTAGGCGAGTGGTAGCCCCAGTCGAAATAGATCGCGACGGTGTTGTAGCCGCTGGCCTTCATCTTCTGGAGGATGTCGCGCCACAGATCGGGGCTGGGCACGCGGAAGGGGTGGAACTCGCCGCCCCAGGAGAAGATGCGCTCGCCGTCGACCTTCAGCGAGTACTTGTCCCAGGTGATCTTGTGGGCTTCCACCGGCTTGGTCGCGACGGCTTGGTCGCCGCCTTCCTTGAGCACCGTGAAGTGACGCACCGTGCCGGAAAGCTCAGGCAATTCAGCCTTTTTCGTCCAGGTCCTGAAGCCGTCCTTGCTGTCCGAGTACCAATATCGCTTGGCCATGTACTCGTCGAAATAGATCCGCCAGCCGCCGTCGGGCGTGCGGGCCATGGCCGGGCCTTCCAGGAAGCGGCCCCAGCCGGCCCAGTCGCCGGTTCCCTTCGGCGCCCACGGGCCGTCCAGCGAGGGGGCGGTCCAAAGCTCGATGAACTTGGTCGTCTCGTTCTTGGCGAAGGCTTGATAGAGCCCGTCCTGGCGTACGACAAAGGTGTCGATGAAGTTCGGACCCAGCCCGGACAGGGGCTTGGGCGCGCTCCAGGTCGTCAGCGAGGCGTCGCTCGCCGTGAGGCGATAGGCTTGGAACTGGCCGGCGATGCCGGTAGTCGAGACCGACAGGATCAGATTGATCGATCCGTCCTGGTCGACGAACCACTCGGGCGCCCAGCTATTGGTGGCGCCGGGAACGTCGACCTTCACGTCGCGCAGGAAGGTCCAGTCGACCAGGTTCTGGCTGCGGGCCAGGCCGATCGTGTCGCCGGTCCAGCCGGTGGTGTAGGCGACATAGTACCAGCCGTCGGTGTGCTTCATCACGCTGGGGTCGCGGATGAGCCCCTGGGGCGGCGTGTAGGCCAGCGGCTTCTTCAGCGTGAACCGCGTCCCGTCGGCCGAGTCGTACACGCTCATGTTCGACTGGCTGGCGTTGGTGAACGCCGTCATCGTGTAGCGGACGGGCTCAGCAAGTGCGGAGGTCGCCAGCAGCGCGGCGGTTAGGCCGAACAGGAGGGAGGAGCGCATCTCAGCCCTCGAAGTAGAAGACGGGCTTCAGCGGCCACTCGACCGGCTTGTTGTCTGGATGGACTTCCATCAGGTCGGCCATGTAGTCCCACCAGCGCTTCATCACCGGCTGCAGCGGCAGGGCGTCCTTGTTGTGGTCGGGGCGCAGGCGCAGCACGGCGAAGAGGCTCATGGTCTCCTCGTCCAGGAAGATCGAATAGTCGTGGATCCCTGCGTCGCGCAGGGCCTCGGCCAAGTCGGGCCAGAGTTCGTCGTGGCGGCGCTCGTACTCGGCGGCGACACCCGGCTTCAACTGCATGCGGAAGGCGAGGGGGCGGCTTTCCGTCGTCGTGCTCATCGTCTTCCTCCCGTTTTCTTGTTGCGGCGATCTTGTTCTTGTCAGTGCGGTAATCGGTAGATCCGCCGCGCGGTCCCGGCGAACAGCGCCTCGCGCTCGTCATGGCTGAAGCCGGCCGTGATCGCGTCGTAGGCGGCGTAGAAGGCGCCGAAGCTGCCGTGGACCTTCTCGACCGGAAAGTTGCTGGCGAACATGCAGCGCTCGACGCCGAAGGTCTCGATGACCTGGAGCACGAAAGGTTTCAGGCTCGCCGTCGTCCATGATCGATCGACCATGGCCAGGCCGGAGATCTTGCAGCTGACGTTCGGGCGCTGGGCCAGGACGGCCAGGCCCTCGCGCCAAGCCGCCAGACCCGCCTCGTCGCGATCCGTCGGCATGCCGGCGTGATTGACGATCAGCGGGATGTCCGGGTGCGCGTCGGCCAGCTCGGCGGCGACCGCCATCTGCGACGCGTAGAGCTGCAGGTCGAACGACAGGCCATACTTGGCCAGGAGCGCGAACCCTTCACGCCATTGGGCGCCGAGCAGCTTGTCGGTCGGGCCGTAGGTCTTGGCCGGATCGGCGTGCCAGTTGACGATCTGGCGGATGCCCCGGACGGCCTCGCGGCTGGCGTGGGCGGCCAGCATCACCTCGACGTTCGGATCGTCCAGATTGGCCCCGGCCACGATGCCGCCGATCACGCCGCGCTGGTCGGCGATCGCCTGCAACCAATCGGTCTCGGAGAGCTGATCCTTGGGCGGCAGGCCGCACTCGACGTGGACGACCTGAACGACGTTCCAGCCCTTGGCGTCGGCCAGATAGTCGTCCAGCCCGTAGGACTTGTAGGCGATGGAGCTGATGTCGCCGGCCGGGTTGTTCGGCAGCGGCGTGTCCTGAAGCCAGGCGTAGTAGTGCCGATCGAGGTCCCACAGGTGCATGTGGGGATCGACGATGGGGCCTGTATACGCCATGRCTCCCTCCTAGAACGTGGTCCGACCGCCGGAAGTGTCGAAGGTCGCGGCGGTGGTGAAGCTGCATTCCTCCGAGGCCATGAAGCAGACCATGGCCGCGCTCTCGTGGACTTCGCCCAGGCGACCCATCGGGATCTTGCCGCGCATGTAGTCGACCTGGCTCTTGGGCAGCTGCTCCAGGATCGGGCTCTCGAAGGTGGCCGGGGTGATGCTGTTGGCGATCACGCCCTTGGTGGCCAGCTCCTTGCCCAGCGACTTGGTCAAGCCGATCACCGCCGCCTTCGACGCCGAATAGGCGCTGGCGTTGGGATTGCCTTCCTTGCCGGCCACCGAGGCGACGTTGACGATCCGGCCGTAGCTGTTGGTCAGCATGAAGGGCACGATCGACTTGCAGCAATAGAAGACGCCGTGGACGTTGATGTCGATCACGCGCTTCCAGCTCTCGGTCGGATACTCGTGCACCGGAGCGGTGGCGCCAGTGATGCCGGCCGAGGCGATCAGGATGTCGATGCGGCCGAGGGCGTCGTTGGACGCCTTGGCCGCCGCGTTGACGGCGGCTTCGTCCGAGACGTCCAGGGCGACGACGTGGGCCGCGCCCACTTCGGCGGCGGCCTCTTTCAGGCCGTCGGCGTCAAGGTCCCACAGCGAGACCTGGCCGCCCTCGGCGACGATGCGGGCGGCGACCGAACGGCCCAGGCCCGAGGCGCCGCCGGTGATCACCGCCGTGCGACCGGCGAAACGATTGGCGTAGGGAGTGCTCACGCGACGCCTTCCTTGGTCCAGGCCACCACGATCTGGCGCTGCTCGCCCAGCTTCTCGATGCCCAGGCGGATCTCGTCGCCGGCCTTCAGGTAGACGGGCTCGGGCTTCTGGCCCATGCCAACGCCGGGCGGGGTGCCCGTGGTGATCAGGTCGCCAGGCTCCAGCGTCATGAACTCACTGATGTACGAGACCAGCTTGCTGATCGGGAAGATCATGGTCTTGGACGAGCCGTCCTGCTTGCGCTGGCCGTTGACGTCCAGCCACATGCCGAGATTCTGCGGATCGCCGACCTCGTCCGAGGTGACCATCCAGGGGCCGACCGGGCCGAAGGTGTCGCAACCCTTGCCCTTGTCCCAGGTGCCGCCGCGCTCGATCTGGAAGGCGCGCTCGGAGACGTCGTTGATCAGGACGTAGCCGGCCACGTAATCCAGGGCCTCGGCTTCGGAGACGTAGCGGGCGCGCGACCCGATCACCACGCCCAGCTCGACCTCCCAGTCGGTCTTCAGCGAATCCTTGGGGATCATGACCGGATCGTTCGGGCCGGTCAGGCAGCTGACCGCCTTGGTGAACAGCACGGGCTCTTCCGGGATCGGCAGGTTCGACTCGGCGGCGTGGTCGGCGAAGTTCAGGCCCACGGCGATGAACTTCGAGACGCCGTTCACCGGCACGCCATAGCGGGGCGAGCCCTCGACGACGGGCAGGGTGGCGGGATCGATGGCGGCGAGGGCCTTCAGGCTGGCGGGCGAGAGCTGGGCGCCGGTGATGTCGGCCACGTGGCCGGACAGGTCGCGGATCTTGCCCTCGGCGTCGAGGAGGCCGGGCTTCTCGGAGCCCTTGGGGCCGTAGCGGAGCAGTTTCATCAGTGTTTCGCCTTCAGGGAGGTCAGCGGGCGTAAGGCCGGTGCAGACCGACCTCGCGATTGAGTTCGACGCCGAAGCCCGGCGCGTCGGAGAGCTTGAGTTTGCCGTTCACCGGCACGGGTTCGCCGATCAGCTGCGGGTGGAACATCGGGACCACCTCGTCTGCCTTGGGAGCCATCATCAGGAACTCGGCGAACGGGCTGTTATGGCGGGTGATCACGAAGTGATAGCTGTAGACGCTGGAGCCGTGCGGGATGCAGAGCACGCCGCGGCTGTCGGCCAGGTTCGAGATCTTGATGATCTCGGTCATGCCGCCGCACCAGCCCACGTCCGGCTGGATGATGTCGCAGCACTCCATCTCCAGCAGCATGCGGAAGCCCCAACGGGTGGCCTCGTGCTCGCCGGTGGTGACCAGCATGCCCTTGGGGGCGTTCTTCTTCAGGTCGCGATAGCCCCAGTAGTCGTCGGGGCTGAGCGCTTCCTCGATCCATTTGAGGCCATGTTCGTGGGCTTTGTGGGCCAGCTTGGTGGCGTAGTTGAGGTCCAGCGCCATCCAGCAGTCGAACATCAGCCAGAAGTCCTCGCCGCACCGCTCGCGCATGGTGGCGAGTTCCTCGAGGTTCTTGCGCAGACCTTCCTCGCCCTCGGCCGGGCCGTGGTGCAGGGGCATCTTGCCCCCGATGAAGCCCATCTGCTTGGCGAGGTCCGGTCGGGCGCCTGTGGCGTAGAAGGTCAGCTCGTCGCGGACCTTGCCGCCCAGCAGGTGATAGACCGGTTCCTGGCGCAGCTTGCCCAGCAGGTCCCACAAGGCCAGGTCGACGCCCGACAGGGCGTTCACCACCAAGCCTTTGCGGCCATAGTATTGGGTGGAGAAGTACATCTGGTCCCAGATCTTCTCGACCTCGGCCGGGTCACGACCTTCCAGGAAGCGGGCCAGGTGCTTTTCGACGATATAGGCGGCCGGCTCGCCGCCGGTGGTCACCGCGAAGCCGATCGTGCCGTCGGCGGCCTCGATCTCGACGACCAGCGTGCCCAGCACGTTGATGCCGAAGCTCTGGCGGCTCTGGCGATATTCCGGGTAGCGCGACATCGGCGTGGCGATGTGGTCGTCGATCCAGTGGCCCTCGCCCTGGTCGTGATAATCGGCGCCGCCGCCGCGAACCACGAACGCGCGTACGTGCTTGATGACCGGAAACGCCATGGACGATGAGGCTCCAACCTTTTGGGCTCGCCCAACGACGACGCCCGAGACAAGGAAGGCGCGCCTCCGGAACCCTTCCGGCAAGCCCCTGGCGGAGCCATTCGGCGCCGCCTACCTCCCCAACACAACCTGTGACACGCTGTCGGTTCGCGAGGCCGGCGACCTCCGAGAGAGTCGCCGTCGTTCCGCTTGCCTTGCGTTCCACAATATGAGAGGTAGTGCTACAAAATGAAACCAGCGTCAAGGGGAGCGGAACCGGTGGCGGCGGACGAAAACGCGACGACCAAGAGCCCCAGCGGCAGCCAGACCTTGTTCCGCGGCCTCGATCTGCTGGACATGGTCGCCGAGTCCGGGACCATCGCCCTGCCAGCCCTGGCCAAGCAATTGGGCCTGACCCGCAGCACGACTCACCGTCTGGCCACGGCTCTGGTCGAGCGCCGTCTGCTTTCGCAGGCGCCGCGCGAAGGCTACAGCCTGGGTTCGAAACTGCTGGAGCTGGGCTATCTGGCCAGCCAGCAGATGGACCTGCCGCGCATTGCCCGCCCGCACCTGGAAAGGCTGTGGGAAGACACCGAGGACACGGTGCACCTGGGCGTGCTCGACGACGACCGCGCCCTCTATCTCGACAAGCTGACCGGCCGCCGGCGGATCAATATCAGCTCGCGCGTCGGCGACCGCCAGCCGATCCGCTCGACCGGCCTGGGCAAGGCCTTGGTTCTGGACGACACCGAGGACCGCTGGCGTACGCTCTATCGCTCGGAAGGTCCGCCCGCGCCGGGCGCTCCGGACGAGAAGCAATGGATCGACTGGATGCGCGACTATTCCAAGCGGGGCGTGGCCTTCGACTTGGAAGAAAACGAAGACCGCATCCGCTGCGTCGCCGCACCGATCCGCGGAGCCGCGGGCCAGGTCGTCGGCGCGATCAGCGTCTCGGGCGCGGCCCAGTATATGGACGACGAGCGGATGCAGTCGCTGGTCGACGATGTCCGCGACACGGCCAACGCCATCGGCCGCGATCTCGGTTGGAACGGAAAAAGGACGGCCGTCGGCAAGTAGCTAGGCGGCCAACTTATGGGAGGAACGATGCTTCTGAAGAACAAGGTGGTGCTGGTGACCGGCGCCTCGCAGGGGATCGGCAAGGCCGCCGCGATCGGTTGCGCCCAGCACGGCGCGGACGTGGCGATCAACTACCACTCCGACGAAGCCGGCGCGGCCGACGCCGTCGCTCAGATCGAGGCTTTGGGCCGTCGCGCCATCGCCGTGAAGGGTGACGTGGCCGACGTCGCCACCGCCAAGGCGTTCGTCGAAGCGGCCGTCTCGGCGTTCGGCAAGATCGACGTCTTCGTCAACAACGCCGGAATTTGCCCCTTCCACGCCTTCCTCGACATGCCGCCCGAGGTCATGGAGCGGACGATGAAGGTCAACCTGTTCGGCGCCTATTACATGGTGCAGGCGGCGGCCAACCAGATGGTCAAGCAGGGCCACGGCGGCGCCATCGTCGCCGTCAGCTCGATCAGCGCCCTGGTCGGCGGCGGCATGCAGACCCACTACACCCCGACCAAGGCCGGCGTGCACAGCCTCATGCAATCGACCGCTATCGCGCTCGGGAAGCATGGCATTCGCTGCAACTCGGTGCTGCCGGGCACCATCGAGACGGCGATCAACAAGGAAGACCTGGCCGACGTCGCCAAGCGCGAATACATGGCCGGCCGCATCCCGCTGGGTCGCCTGGGCGAGCCCGACGACCTGGCCGGACCGATCGTGTTCCTGGCCTCGGATCTGGCCAAGTACGTCACCGGCGCGGCCTTGCTGGTCGACGGCGGCATGTTCGTGAACCTGCAGTAGCCCAGTGATCGTCTCCTCGACCACGGACTTCCGTGAGGCGGCGCGGCGCAAGCTGCCGCGCTTCCTGTTCGACTATATCGACGGCGGCGCCTATGCCGAGCGGACCCTGCAGCGGAACGTCTCCGACCTGGCCGACATCGCCCTGCGCCAGCGGGTGTTGAAGGACGTCTCGGCGGCCGACCTCTCGACCACTCTGTTCGGTGTGAAGCAGGCCCTGCCGGTCGCTCTGGCCCCGGTCGGCCTGACGGGCATGTATGCCCGCCGTGGCGAGTGCCAGGCGGCGAGGGCGGCCGCGAAGAAGAACGTGCCGTTCTGCCTGTCGACGGTCTCGGTCTGCGACGTCGACGAGGTCAGCAAGGCCTCGTCCGCGCCGATCTGGTTCCAGCTCTATGTGCTGCGCGACCGGGCCTTCATGCGTGACCTGCTGGCCCGGGCCAGCGCGGCCGGGGCCACGGCCCTGGTCTTCACGGTCGACATGCCGGTGCCCGGCGCCCGCTATCGCGACGCCCACTCCGGCATGAGCGGTCCCAACGCCGCCGCCCGCCGGCTGGTCCAGGCGGCGTTCAAGCCGTCGTGGGCCTGGGACGTCGGGGTGATGGGCCGTCCCCACACCCTGGGCAATGTCGCCCCGGTGCTGGGCGCCAATTCGGGGCTCGAGGACTTCATGGGCTGGCTGGGGGCGAACTTCGACCCGTCCATTCAGTGGAAGGACCTGGAATGGATCCGCGAGCTCTGGAAGGGCCCGCTGATCATCAAGGGCGTGCTGGATCCCGAGGACGCCAAGGCCGCCGCCGACATCGGCGCGGACGGGGTCATCGTCTCCAACCATGGTGGCCGCCAACTGGACGGCGTGCTGTCCTCGGCTCGGGCCTTGCCGGCCATCGCCGACGCGGTGGGTGACCGGCTGACGGTCCTCGCCGACAGCGGCGTGCGCTCGGGGCTCGACGTCGTGCGGATGCTGGCCCTGGGGGCCAAGGGCGTCCTGCTGGGGCGAGCCTTCGTCTACGCCCTGGCCGCGCGCGGCGAGACGGGCGTCACCCAACTGCTGGACCTGATCGAAAAGGAGATGCGGGTGGCCATGGCCCTGACCGGTGTCCGTGATCTCGCCAGCATCGACCGATCCATCCTCGCGGAGTTCAAGTCGTGATCGCCGCCCTCGCGCTCGCCGCCGCCATCAGCGCCGCGCCGCCGGCTCAACGGATCGTCATCGCCAGCGACTCCACCGCCGCCAACTACGGCGCCGATCGCTATCCGCAGATGGGCTGGGGCATGGTGCTGAAGTGCTCGCTGAATCCGAACGTCGAGGTGGTGAACCTGGCGCGCGGCGGCCGCTCGACCAAGACCTTCATCGAGGAGGGTCTCTGGGACCAGCTGCTGGCCCAGCTGAAGCCCGGTGACACGGTCCTGATCCAGTTCGGCCACAACGACGCCGACACCAAGAAAATCGTCCGTTTCACCGATCCGAACGGCGCCTACGACGTCAACCTGCGCCGGTTCGTGACCGATGTGCGGGCGGCCAAGGCCACACCGGTGCTGGTGACGCCGATCGCCCGCTGGATGTGGGAGAACGGCCAGCCCAAGGACGCCCACGGCCCCTATGCCGCGACGATCCACCGAGTGGCCGCCGACCTGAAGGTTCCGCTGGTCGACCTGGACGGCGACATGATGGCGGCGCTGAAGGCGAGGGGAGAGCTGGCCTCACGCGGGCTCTATCTCCAGTACAAGCCCTACGACCACGTCGCCCGCTATCCCGAGGGCGTCAGCGACGACACCCACATCAACGAGCAGGGCGCGCGCCTGGGCGCGGCCCTGGTGGCCACGCGCCTGGCGGCCCTGAAGCTGCCGATCTCCCGGAGCGTCCATCCGGCCTCCGTGGCGGCCCAGGCCAAGCTGGGCGGCCCGACCTGCCCCTGATCCCCACCTGATTCAAAGAGGGACTTCATGAAGCTGTCACGCGCGGGCCTGCTCGCCCTTGCTCTTCTTTCGGCCACGCCGGTCCTGTCGGCGCCCAAGGCCAGGCCGGCGGTGGTCGCGGCCCCGCTATCGGCCTGGTCGGGCGCCTGGGGTACGGCGCCGAGCGTCTCGCAGGCGGTGGCCCGGCCCAACGAGGTGCGGGCGTTCAGCGACATCACCGCCCGCCAAGTCATGCGTCTCAACCTCGGCGGCGAGGCGCTGCGCCTGCGCCTGACCAACGAGCTGGGCGAGCGGCCCTTGAAGGTCGGGGCGATGAGCGTCGCCCTGGCCGGCCCCGATGGCAAACCACTGGGCGCGCCGATCCGCGTCACGTTCGGTGGTCGCGCCGAGACCTTGATCCCGCCGGGCGGGCCGCTGCTCAGCGATCCGGTCGCTCTGCCGGTCAAGGCCATGGACTACATCTCGGTCTCGACCTTCTACGTGGAGCCCACCGCGCCGGCCGGTCACCGCGTGCGCCTCTTCCTTTCGCCACAGGGCAACCACACCGCCAAGACCGACACGCCCGGCGAGCAGGCCCTGCGCGGGCCCGGCCTGGTTTCGGGCGTCGACGTGCGTGGCGCGGCCCAAAGACCGGTGCTGGTGACGATCGGCGATTCGATTACCGAGGGCGCGGGCTCGACTCCGTTCGCCGACAAGGGTTGGCCCGAGCAGTTGGCGGCCCGCATCGCCGCGCGCGGCGGCGACTGGAGCGTCGTCAATGTCGGAATCAGCGGCGGCCGGCTGCTGCGCGAGGGTTCGGGGCCTAGCGCCCTGTCGCGCTTCGACCGTGACGTCCTGTCCGTGCCCGGCGTGGCCGCGGTGGTCGTGCTGGAGGGCATCAACGACATCGGCCGCGCGGCCCAGCCCGGCTACGCCAGCGAGGCCGTTACGCCCGACGAGCTGATCGCTGGCTACCGCCAGTTGATCGAAAGGGCGCACGCCCGGGGCGTGAAGATCTGGGGCGGAACCATCCTGCCGTTCGAAGGCGCGATGTACTACCACGCCGCCGGCGAGGCGACGCGCCAGGCCGTCAACACCTGGATTCGCACAAGCGGCGCGTTCGACGGGGTGATCGACTTCGAGGCGGTCGGCAAGGATCCGGCCAAGCCGGGCCAGATGCCTGACGGATTCCACAGCGGTGACCACCTGCACCCGGCCGACGCCGGCTACGCGCTGATGGCCGAGACGGCGGACAAGGCGCTGTTCGGCGCGAAATAGGCGGGGCGGAAAAGAAAAATGGAGCGCCTGGAGGAGGCGCTCCATGAGCCCGCACGGGGGGAAGGCGGGCAGTCAATCGCGAGGAACGGGGTCGAGGAGGCGACCGGCGCTCCCGAACAAAATCCCAAATTATGAGATATCATTCGATATAATGAGATTGCTTGACAGGTCGCGGCCTGTCAAGCCAAACGTGCGGATGAGCCGAAACTGGCCTGACCAATCGGAGGCGTTCCATGTCGAGCTTTCCCCGGTCCGCTCCCCTTGCCCTGGCCGTGCTGGCCGCCGCCGTCGCACCGGTCCAGGTCCTGGCCCAACGCGCCGAGTTCACGTTCAACGACGGCTGGAGGATGGCGACCGGCGAGGCGGCCGGCGCCGAGAAGCCCGACTTCGACGATACGGCCTGGAAGGCGGTCACCTTGCCGCGCGCCTTTAACGAGGACGAGGCCTTCAAGGTCGACATCCATGATCTGAAAGGCGGGATCACCTGGTACCGCAAGCGCTTCGTCCTGCCGGAAATCTTCGCGGCCGGCGGTAAGGCCTTCCTGGAGTTCGAGGGCGTGCGCCAGGCCGGCGACGTCTATGTCAACGGCGTCTTGGCCGGGGGGCACGAGAACGGCATCACGGCCTTCGGCGTCGACGCGTCCAAGCTTCTCAAGCCCGCGCCGTTCGAGAACGTGGTCGCGGTGCGGGTCGACAGCGACTGGAAGTACAAGGAGCGCGCCACCAGCAGCGGCTTCCAGTGGAACAACAACAATTTCAATGTGAACTACGGCGGTATCCACCGCGCCGTGCGGCTGCACCTGACTGGCGGCTTGCACCAGACCTTGCCGCTGTATTCCAGCCTCGGCACGACCGGCGTCTACGTCTGGGCCGACGACTTCGACATCAAGGGCCGCGCCGCGACGATCCACGCGGAGTCCCAGGTGCGCAACGAGACTGACCGGCCGCGCACGTTCAGCTACCGCGTCACCGTCCGCGACGTGGACGGCAAGACGGTCGGCGCGTTCGTCGGCCCCACTGTCACCTTGGCGCCTGGCGAGACGCGCGTGGTCTCGGCCAAGCAACGGCTGAAGGGTCTGAATTTCTGGAGCTGGGGCTACGGCTATCTCTACGCGGTCGGCACGACTCTGGTGGAGGATGGCAAGGCGGTCGACGAGGTCGTCACCCGCACCGGCTTCCGCAAGACCGCCTTTGGCCAGGGCATGATCCGGCTGAACGACCGTGTCATCCAGGTCCACGGCTATGCCCAGCGGACCAGCAACGAATGGCCGGCCTTGGGGACCGACATCCCGCCCTGGATCARCGACTTCTCGAATGCGCTGATGGTCGAGAGCGGCGGCAATCTCGTACGCTGGATGCACATCACCCCGGCCCGCCAGGACGTGACCTCGGCCGATCGCGTGGGGCTGATGCAGGCCATGCCCGCCGGCGACGCCGAGAGCGACGTCACCGGCCGCCGCTGGGACCAGCGCAAGGAGGTGATGGCCGACGCCATCGTCCGTTTCCGCAACAATCCGTCGATCGTCTTCTACGAGGGCGGCAACGAGAACATCAGCGACGAACACATGGCCGAGCTCAAGGCCATCCGGGACCGGTTCGACCCGCACGGCGGCCGCGCCATCGGCTCGCGCGAGATGCTGTCCAGCAAGGTCGCCGAGTATGGCGGCGAGATGCTCTACATCAACAAGAGCGCCACCAAGCCGGTCTGGGCGATGGAATATTCCCGCGACGAGGGCGCGCGGAAGTTCCAGGACGATTTCACGCCGCCGTTCCACAAGGACAGCCCCGACTACAACCGCAATCAGGACAGCCACGCGGCCGAGAACGTCCGCCGCTGGTACGACTACTGGCGCGAGCGTCCGGGCGGCGGCGACCGGGTCAGCTCGGGCGGGGTCAATATCATCTTCTCCGACAGCAACACCCACTTCCGGGGCGACAACAACTATCGCCGCAGCGGCGAGGTGGACGCCATGCGCCTGCCCAAGGAAGGCTTCTACGCCCACCAGGTGATGTGGGACGGCTGGGTCGACGTCGAGCGGCCGCGATCGCACATCGTCGGCCACTGGAACTACGCCCCCGGGACCGTCAAGGATCTGCTGGTGATCTCTAGCGCTGACAAGGTCGAGCTGAAGCTGAACGGCCGCTCACTGGGCTTTGGCCGCAAGAGCGACGGCTTCCTGTTCACCTTCGACAAGGTGGCTTGGGCGCCGGGCAAGCTCGAGGCGATCGGCTACGACGCCAAGAGCAAGGTCATCTCGACCCATGCGGTGGAGACGACCGGCGAGCCCGCCGCCTTGCGCCTGACGCCGCGCACTGGGCCGGGTGGCTGGAAGGCCGACGGGGCGGATCTAGCGCTGGTCGATGTCGAGGTCGTCGACAAGCAGGGACGCCGCGTGCCGACGGCGCTGAACACGATCAACTTCTCGACCTCGGGACCGGTCGAGTGGCGCGGCGGCATCGCCCAGGGCGACTCGCTAGGCCGCAAGCCCGCCGCCCCGACGTCCGCCGAGCCGCAGAAGCCGGCGGGCGCCGACCAGGTCACCAGTTTCCCGGGCGCCGCGCGCGGCGACGACAACTTCATCCTGGCCAAGACCCTACCGGTCGAGGCGGGCGTCAATCGCGTGTCGCTGCGCTCGACTTTGGAGAGCGGCAAGGTGACCGTCACCGCCCAGGCCGAGGGGCTGCCCGCGGCCTCGCTGACCCTGGACGTGGCCGCGCCGCCGAAGGCGGACGGCCGCTGGCCGGCGGGCGACGACGCCCTGCCGGTGAGCCTGGCGCGCGGCCCGACGCCGGCGACCCCGTCGTTCAAGCCCTGGCGGGTGACGGTGCGGCCGATCGCGACGACCGCCGGCTCGAATGCCGACACCGTCGGCCATGCCCAGGACGACGACGAGATGACCCACTGGGCCAGCGACGGCCAGTTGGCCAACGCCTGGATCGAGTACCGCCTGGACAAGCCCCAGGTGGTCGACGAGCTAGAGCTGAAGTTGATCGGCTGGCGTCTGCGTTCGTACCCGCTGCGCGTCACCATGGACGGCGTCGTGGTCTACGAGGGCGAGCCGGCCAAGACCCTGGGCTATGTCGCCCTGCCGTTGAAGCCGGTGAAGGGGACCCGCCTACGCATCGCCCTGACGGGCGGCACGATCGACCGCGACGGTTTTGGCA
Source organism: Caulobacter sp. P4_E5 (assembly GCF_056401555.1). Classification (NCBI taxonomy): domain Bacteria; kingdom Pseudomonadati; phylum Pseudomonadota; class Alphaproteobacteria; order Caulobacterales; family Caulobacteraceae; genus Caulobacter; species Caulobacter sp. P4_E5. The sequence continues at coordinate 83,262 of NZ_JBFUJD010000008.1, read as the reverse complement.
AGATCGTGGAAGTGAACGGCGCCCGCGCCGGGTTGGACACGGGCGCCGAGAAGGTCGCCACCGGCGGCGCGCTCGGGATCATCGAGGCCGAGCTGCTACGGCGCGTGAAGTAGAAGGCGGGCGCGGCCTTTACGGCCGCGCCTTGGCCACCTCGACCGCGTAGACTTGGTTCGCCCCATGCATGTTGGAGCGGAACACCAGCCACTTGGCGTCCGGCGTGAAGTTGACGTTCGGCTCCAGGCGATAGTCGTGGCCGCGCATGTCGACCAGGCGCTCGGAGTCCAGGACGCCGGGGGCGATCAGGTGCTCGGCGCCGGGCGCATGGATGCCGGCGACGTCCGGCACGGCGCGAGGCTTCAGCAGCACGATCCATTTGCCGTCCGGCGCATGGGCGACCATTTCGCTGTCGCCGCCATCGCCGGCGAACAGCTTGCCGTCCGGCGAGCTGTTGAAGTGCACCGACCAGTCGTTGCGCTGGACGTGCATCCAGTTGCGCTTGCCGGTGGCGATTTCGTAGCCGGCGACCCAGAAGTCCTCGCCGCGCGGGGTCTGCAGGTCGTACCAGACGGTCTTGCCGTCGGCGCTGAACCATTCGTGGCCCGCGATCTCCATGTTCATGGTGCGGCTGTGGATCTTGACCGGTGTATCGCCCGTCTTGTCGACACGGACCAGCCACAGGCGGTCGACCTTGTGCCACGGACCCTCGTGGCAAAACATCAGCAGGCCCGGATCGGTGGGCGAGAACTGCAGGTGGTTCAGCCAGTCGGTCGCCTGATGGACGATCTTGCGCTCACCCGTGACCGTGTTGATCGTGAAGATCTCCATCGGGATGCGGCTGTCCAGGCGCGCGTTCAGCTGCACCTCGCGGCCCTCGGCGTAGCTCAGCTCGCGGCCGTCGGCGCTCTTCACGTCATCGGGGTTCTTGGGCAGGGAGTCGGCCAGGTTCGGTGGTATTGGCACGTCGGTGCGGACGGCGACGCCGGCCAGCAGGGTTTCGTCGGCGTTGAGGGTCTGCAAGGACCCGCGGTCCATCTTGGCCACTTCGCGGGTGGCCTTGGTGTAGGGATCGGTGGCCATGACCGCCTTGGGGCCCATCGGATCGGTGGTCAGCGCCTTCTCGTAATAGACCGCGCCGGTCTTGCGGCCGACGAACAGCAGACGGACCCGGCCTTCGACGATCTTGGTCAGGGCGCGGGTCGTCAGGTCCATGGCCGTGATGCCGTTCGGCGACGAGAAGACCAGCCGGTCGCCCTTGGGCGTGTAGCCGTTGTAGTTGAAGTAGAGGCTGGAGCTGCCGGGCTCGCGCGAGAGGCGGACGATCCGGTGGCCAGTGGCCTTGTCTACCCATTCCAGCGGCGCTTCGGGAGCGCCAGGCTTGGCGGCGGTCTGCATATCCTGAGCCGACGCCGCGCCGCTCAGCAGGAGGGCGATCAGGCCGCCAATCAGAAACAACTTCATTGGAACGCCTTCCGGGTGACGATGGCCGCCGGCTTGGGCGACTTCATGCCCTCGCCGAGCTGGAAGCTGGTGTGGGGCGGTTGGTTGTAGGCGGTGTTCTGCCAAGCGATCGACACGCGGTATTGCGGGTCGTGCATCAGAGTCACCAGACGCCGCTCGGTGGGGTAGGGCGTGGCGTAGATCCGCAGGGACTTGTTGTCGTCGGCCCGCCAGATCACCTCCTCGCGCCAGTCGCCCAGGATGTCGGCCGATAGGGTCGGCGTCGACTTGGTGCCGTTGTTGGACAGCATGCCCTCGGCGGTCAGCAGCGGCGTGGCTTGGCCGGTCTTCCAGTCCCACTTGCTGATCTGGTTCTTGTCCAGAAGCTCTCGCAGGTCGTCGCCGTCCCACCAGATCGCGAAGTTCGTCTGACGGGGATGCTTGACGCCCTCGATGGCTTTGCCTTGAGCGGTGTAGAGCGCGTCCGAATTCGTGCCCCAGGCCTCGTCGCCAGGGAAGCGTGGATCGATGTCGGCGGCCAGGCCCCGGCCGGTGTCGCGATCGGTGGGCGTGCTCCATAAGACCTTACCGGTCTTGGCGTCCAGCATCGCCGCGCCCACGCCGCCGTTCATCTTGGGGCTTTCGTGGACGCCGAACTTCTCCAGGCCCGGATGGGTGGGGTCGAGATCGCCGACGTGCATGGCGTCGCCGTGGAAGAGGCGGGCGCTCCACAGGCCCTTGCCGTTGTCGTCCACCGTCATCGAGCCGTAGATGATCTCGTCACGGCCATCGCCGTCGACGTCGGCGACGCTGAGCTGGTGATTGCCCTGGCCGCCGAAGGCCTCGTTGCCCGGCGCGGCGCTGTCGAACAGCCAGCGCTGGGTCAGCTTGCCGTCCCGCCAGTCCCAGGCCGCCAGGGTCGAGCGGCCGTAGTAGCCGCGGGCCATGACGATGCTGGGACGCTGGCCGTCCAGATAGGCGGTTCCGGCCAGGAAGCGGTCGGAGCGGTTGGCGTAACCGTCGCCCCAGATCTCGGTCATCTGTTCGACCGTGGGCGCGTCGGTGCGGGGATCGCGCGGGGGAGTGTAGGGCGCGCTGACCAGAGCCTTGCCCGTGGCGCCTTCGAAGACGGTCAGATATTCTGGGCCGCGCAGGATGCGGCCCTGAACCTTGGCGACCTTGGTTCCGTCCGGCGTGACGAAGGCCCCGGTCCGGTCGGCCTGAGGCCGCTCGCCGCCGCTTTCGCGCCAGTCGGCGTTGGGATCGCCCAGCACCTTGCCGGTCCCGTCGATCGTGCCGTCGCTGGTGCGTACGGCGAGCTCGGCCTTGCCGTCGCCGTCATAGTCGAAGACCTGAAACTGGGTGTAGTGCGCGCCCGCTCGGATGTTGCGGCCCAGATCGATGCGCCACAGGCGTTTTCCGTCCAGGGTGTAGGCATCGAGGAAGGCGTTGCCGGCGTAGCCGCCGAACGCGTTGTCCTTCGAGTTGGTCGGATCCCACTTCAGGATGATCTCGTAACGGCCGTCGCCATCCAGGTCGCCGACGCTGGCGTCGTTGGCCGTATATGAGTAGGCCTCGCCCGCTGGGGTGACGCCGCCCGCCGGTGGCTCGATCGGAATCGAGAGATAGCCGTCAGCCCAGACCTGGGCCGGAACGCTGGCCGCGCCTTCCTTGCCCTTGGCGACAAGCCGCACCGAATAGGCGCCCGCGCCGGGCGTGGTGTCGACGAAGCCCGTGCCGCCTTTCAGCGGCTTGGCGTTCAGCTTCTTGCCGTCCTTATAGAGATTGAAAGCTGCGTTGGTCGGGTCGTCGCCCAGCAGGCGCCAGCTGATCAGCACGCCGCCGTCCTTGGCGGGAACGGCGACGACGCCGCGATCCAGTGATTCCATCCAGCGGGGAGCGGCTTGAGCCCCGCTCGCCATCAGCGCGGCGGCGCAGATCGTCGCGCCGAACCGCATTCCCATACGTGCCGTCATGGGCGTCTGGCCCTCCCTGAACCCTTTGTAGGATCCCGGCTGGCCGCGGTGAGCGGCTTCTGTCCGGCGCGCCGTGCGAGGCCGTCGGGATCGCTTCGGGTTACACCACGAAACCCATGTTCTGTCTTCCCACAAATTGCATTGACATCTCAATATGTGGCACTACTGTAATTGTACTAAGAATGCGTCGTTGTGCGTGGAGTCGACCTTCGGGATCGTTCGCGTGGGACAGGGGCATCGGGGGTCCCAGGGGACGGGATTCCKGGCAAGGAAACTAAAGGGAGGGACACCATGCAGTTCACCATGGCGCGCCGCCGTGCGGCCGCCGCCACCGCCTCGATCCTGGCGCTCAGCGCCGGTCTCGCGCTCACCGATCAAGCCGCTGCCCAGGCAGGCGGCCAGACTTCAGCCACCACCATCAAAGGCGCCGACGATCCGACTACGGTTGACGTGATCGTCGTCGGCGCGCGCGCTTCGCAACAGAACGCGATCCAGCGCAAGAAGCGGAGCAAGACGGCTCAGGACTCGATCGTCGCCGACGATGTCGGCTCCTTCCCGGACAGCAACGTCAACGAAGCCATGTCGCGCATCGCCGGCGTGGCCATCGAGCGCAATGGCTTTGGTGAGGGCGACGGCGTCACGATCCGCGGCAACGGCGCCGACCTTACCCGCATCGAACTGGACGGCCTTGGCGTCGCCGCCTCGGGCTTCAGCCTGGCGGCCGGGGGCGGTGACGGCCGCTCGTCCGACATGCGCGAGCTGCCCGCCGAAATGATCAAGAGCCTGGACGTTATCAAGGGCCAGACGGCCGACATGACGCCCGGCGGCCTCGGCGCCACGGTGCAGATTCAGACCCGCACCGGGCTCGACTTCAAGAAGCCTTATCTGTCGCTGCGCGGCGCGGCCGCCGGCAATACCCTGTCGAAGAAGGCCGGTCCCGAGATCGGCGTCGTCGGCGCCCGCCAATTCTTCGAGGGCCGCCTAGGCTTCGTCGGTAACCTGAACTCGACCAAGCGCTACAACGACAGTCACGCGCTGAACAACGCTGGTTCGAACAACCAGCAGGGCTATACGCGTTTCGCCGACTTCGACAATTCGCCGAACAAGACCTGGGCCTACAATCCGGCGGCGACCAACGGCATCGACGCCAGCACGCCGATCGGAACCTGGGCCTTGGCCAGCGGCGGTGGCAACTTCAACGCGCCGACCCCGCTGGACGTGGTCACCAAGTCAGCGGGCGCCAAGACCAAGGCCGACTGCCTGGCGGCCTTCCCCCTGTTGACCGACGCCCAGCTGAACACCATCGCCGCGGGCACCAACGGCGGCAACCGCCAAGCGGCGCAGGCGGCGATGATCAACTCGCAGATCAGCTGCTTGAACCAGTGGAACGACTACACGCCGAACCTGGTGCGCGACCAGAACTGGTCGCAGTACGAAAACCGCCTGTCCTGGGACCTGCGCCTCGACTATCGCGTCACCGACAACCTGACGATCTTCGCCAAGTACCAGGTCGCCAACCGCAGGCAGCACGAGGACAACCGCCAACGCACGCGCGGCGGCATCACCTCACTCGGCGCGGCCACCGTGGGCTCGGTCAATTCGCCGCTGGTCAACAACACCTTCTATCCGGCCGGTACGGCCAATCCGCTCTCGGCCGTGGCGGGATCGGGTTACTCGATCTTCAGCGGAGCCTTCCCGACCGGTGTGTCCGCGATCGACACCACGCCCGGCACGGTGATCACCAATGGCTCGTTCCCGATTTACGGGGTGGCGGCCAACATCATTCCAGGTTCGATCAAGGTCGATGACGCGCACCACCTGACCTCGTTCGACATCACCAATGCCGCGGTGGGTATCGATCACATCGAGAATACCCAGGACTGGAAGACGAACTACATCACGTACGGCGCCGACTACGACAATGGTCCGCTGAAGGTCGAGTTCCGCGGCGGCCGGTCCGACGCCTCCTATACGCGTTACGACCGTCGCCTCTCGCGCAGCTACACCTACGGCAACGCGACCATGCGCGCGCTGGACAACGGCATCTGGACGATCGACACGCCGGCCTCGTACGACGAGACCAACATGACGAACTTCGTGCAGATGCTGGCCCCCACCGCGCCCGGCCTGCCCAGCTACAGCGCCCTATCGCGCCTGCAATGGAACCCGCGGATCGTCGAGAGCGGCGAGGATCAGTACAAGCTCGACGTCAGCTATCTGGTCGACGACAAGCTGCCCTTCTTCACGCGATTCAAGGTCGGCGGCTTCTACCGCGAAGCCACTACCAACTCGTGGGGCGCCGGCGGCTATTCGCCCTCTGCCGGGGTCTTCGTCCCGACCATGGCGCTGCGCAGCGACGTCCGCGCCTGCGAGAACGTCGCCAGCACCACGGCGACCAACGCTTGCGCCTATGGCTACGCGCCCAATCCCACCACCGGCACCACGTTCCTGTACGGCGTCGAGACAGTGCCGCAATCCAAGCTGATCTCGATCTTCCAGAACAGCCTGCAGGACAACTCCGGCGCCTTCATGAAGGGCTTCGAGGGCACCAAGGGCCTGACGGTGTGGGACAGCATCGACGTGCCGAAAGCCTTCAGCGAACTGGCCAGCGCCGCGAACTACAACTTCGACTGCGTGAAGTCCTGCAAGGCCAGCGATGGCAAGACCTACGACCAGCCGGTCAACAAGGCGCTGGAGAAGTACTATTCTTGGTACTGGATGGCGGAGTTTGAACAGCAGCTGCCGTTCAACATGGAGCTGAACGGCAATCTCGGCATGCGCATGCTGAAGACCGAGGTGTCCGGATCCGGCTATGTAGGCTTGACCTACACGGTCAAGACCGCGGCGTTCAATCCGGCCGACCCTTCGGCGTCGGCGGGGATCGCCACCACCACCTTCACCAAGCCGGTGACCCTGAATCGCGAATATACAGGCTGGATGCCGGCCTATAACGCGGCCCTGTGGGCGATCCCCGACAGGCTGGTGCTGCGCTACTCGTGGGCTAAGACGATCGCGCCGCCGCCGCTGAACCGCCTGTTCCCGAGCGGCTCGTGCACCTATGACGAGCGCCGGGAAGGCGTCCAGGATAGCGATGGCAGCGAACAGGACATGACCTGCGGCAACACCCCCATCGGCAATCCCGACCTGAAGCCGTATACGGCGACCAAAAACAACACCAGCATCGAGTGGTACCCGAACCGCGATACCTCCTTCAGCGTGGCCTATTACCGCCAGAAGGTGCGGATCGGCGCGCCGGCTCAGGTGCCGCTGAAGAATAGCAACATCTTCGCCGGCAGCGACGAAATCGTCCCGGGCACGACCCGGCGGCTCTCCGACTATGAGTTCGGCCTGAACACGTACGTCAACGGTCCGGGCTATGTGCAGACGGGCTGGGAGTTCGCGGCGCGGACGGCGTTTACGCGCCTGCCGTGGAAGCTCAAGCACACCGGTATGGACTTCAACGTCTCGACGACCAAGTCTGGCTCCGCGGCGGCCTATATCGACCCGCTGACCGCCGACGCGCTGGATCCGGCCGGGCAGTCGAAGTACTTCGCCAACCTGGTGTTCTGGTACGACGACAACGTCACCAAGATCCGCGTCGCCTATCAGACCCGCGACCGAGTCCTGACTTGCATCTCGCCGTGCAGCTCCACCGCGTCCTCGCCGGTCCGTAACTCGCCGAACACCAACATCGGCAACTTCGTCGGCTTCCCGTACAATCCGGGCGAGCCGCTCTATTCGGAGAAGTACGAATATCTGGACGCCAAGATCTCGCGTCGGGTCAATCCGAACCTCGAGCTCTACGTGGAAGGTCGCAACCTGCTGAACGCCGCTCGTCTGAGCGTCGGCTCCGACCGAGCTGGCTTCGCGGACCGCGCCAATCCGTGGTCGGCGCAGTTCGGCGGCGCCCGCTACGCGGTCGGCTTCGTCTACAAGAACTAGAGCGATGCGGGGTGGCGTGACGGTCTCGCGGCGGGGAGTGCTGGGTTCCGGCCTGGCCCTTCCTGCCACCCTAGGCGGGTTCGGCGAGGCCACCGCCGCCCCGGTCGTTTCGGCCGATCTGCATTGGCTGGGGGATGCTCCGCCTGTCGCGCCTGGCGCGGCGGTGTGGGGCGCGCCCTGGCCGCGCGGGGCGGTGAAGCCGAAGACCGCCATGACCGCCATCGGTGTCGACGGCCAGGCTCTGCCTTTGCAGACCTGGCCGCTGGCCTATTGGCCGGACGGCTCGCTGAAATGGACCGGTCACGCCGTCTCGGGCGCGACCGGCAAAGGCTTCCAAGTTAGGCCGGGCAAGCCTGTCGCTCCTCCCAAACCCGTCCAGGTTCGCGAGACATCCGAGCGGATCGAGGTCGTCGCTGGCGATCTTGTCTGCCGTTTCGGACGTCCGGGCGGGGCTTTGATCGAAAGCGTCAACCTGGCCGGGCGCGAGACCCTGCGCGGCGGTCGGCTCGTCTGCCTCAACCAAACCCTGCCGCCGGGTGATCTGGGCTCTCGCGAGACCCAGGTCTTCGACGGCGTGATCGAGACGGTGACCGTCGAACAGCGCGGTCCGGTGCGGGCCGTAATCCGCCTTGATGGCCGCCATCGCGGCGCGGGCCGGGACTGGCTGCCGTTCACGGTGCGGGTCGCGGTCGACACCGAGGGGCGGCTGACCCTGACCCACAGCTTCGTGTTCGATGGCGACGGAAACAAAGACTTCATCGCCGGCCTCGGGATTCGTTTCGACGTCCCGCTGACCGACGAACTTCAGAACCGTCACGTGCGCTTCGCCGGCGAAGGCGAGGGCATGTGGGGCGAGGCCGTCCGCAACCTGCCGGGCTGGCAGCCCGCCAAGTTCGCCTTGGCCGGCAAATTTCCCGACCAGCTGCGCGGCGAGCGCGTGCCCGACCTCGCGTCCATGGACGCCAAGACCCGCGACCAGCTTCTGACCGTGCCCGCCTGGGATGGCTATCGCCTGTTCCAGGGCGACGCCGACGCCTTCGCGATCGACAAACGGACCAACACCAAAAGCAGTTGGTTACGCGCCGACCACGGCGGCCGCTCTCCCGGCCTTGGCTATGTCGGTGGCGTTTCCGGCGGGGTCGCGTTCGGCGTCCGTCATTTCTGGCAACGCCATCCGACCGGCCTGGAAATCGAGGGCGCGACGACCGACGCCGCCACCGTCACCCTGTGGCTATGGTCGCCTCAGGCCGGCGCCATGGATCTGCGTCACTACAGCGACCGCGCTCACGGCCTGGAGATCCAGTACGAAGACGTCGAGGAGGGGCACAGCACCCCGCTGGGCGTGGCCCGCACCAACCAGGTGTTCCTGTGGCCAGTAGCCGCCACCCCGTCGCGCGAGACCCTCTCGGCCATGGCGCGGACCACGGCGGAGCCACCGCTGCCCGTCAGCGCCCCGGCCTACTACCAAGCCTGCGGCGTGTTCGGTGTCTGGGCGCCGGTAGACCGCTGCACGCCGGTCAAGGCCAAGCTGGAGGCGGAGCACGAGCGTCTGCTGGCCTTCTATCAGCACGAGATCGAGCAGCGCCGCTGGTACGGGTTCTGGGACCACGGCGACGTGATGCACACCTACGATCAGGACCGCCACGTCTGGCGCTACGACGTCGGCGGCTACGCCTGGGCCAACAGCGAACTGGTCCCGGACCTGTGGCTATGGACGGCGTTCATGCGCACCGGCCGCGCTGACGTGTTCCGCATGGCCGAGGCCATGACCCGCCACACCGGTGAGGTCGACGTTCACCATCTGGGCCCGTTCAAGGGTCTCGGGTCCCGCCACAACGTCAGCCACTGGGGCGATGGCGCCAAGGAGGCGCGGATCAGCCAGTCGCTGCTGCGCCGCCATTATTACTACCTGACCGCCGACGAGCGGACGGGTGACCTGATGGCCGAGCTGGTCGACGCCGACCACGCCCTGGCCGCGGTCAATCCAGTCCGCAAGGTCGCTGGCAAGACCAGCTATCCCACCCAGGCGCGCAGCGGCCCCGACTGGTTCGCCTTCGCCAGCAACTGGCTGGTGGCCTGGGAGCGGACCGGCGACACGCGTTGGCGCGACAAGATCGTCAAGGGCCTGGACGCGATCGCGGCCTCATCGAACGGCATGTTCACCGGACCGCCGTTCGGGTACGACCCGGCCACCGCGACCCTTTACGATCTCGGCAGCGCCTTCACGGGCAGCTACCACCTCGTGACGATCATGGGCGGGGCCGAGTTCGTGTTCGAGCTGGACGGCCTGATCGACGACCCGGCCTGGGCCAAGGCCTGGACCCGGTTCTGCGCCTACTACAGCGCGCCCCTGGCCGAGCGGCAGGCGGCCCTGGGACCCAAGGCGATCGACCGCTATTTCGCCTATCCTGTCTGGCACGCTCGCCTGACCGCCTGGGCGGCGCGGAAACTGAACGACCCGGTCCTGGCTCAGCGCGCCTGGCAGGAGTTCCTGAGCGAAGGGCGCGGGGGCAAGGCCAGTCGTCCGGCGCCGATCGAGCGCGTGATGGGCCCTTCAGTGCTGGATCCGATCGACGAGATGGCCAACGTCTCGACCAACCAGTCGTCGCAATGGTCGCTGAACCTGTTCGAACTGCTGGCCTTGGTCGGCGACGCCGCGCCCGCGACTCTACCGGCCGGCTGGGAGTAGGGCGAAGACCGCGAAGTTCCGCATCCGCAGATGGCTCTGGGTCGTCCTCAGGCCAAACCAGCCGCGCGTGTAAGGATCAGGGTCGCGGTGCTCGAACAGCCGGCGCCCGTCGGACCAGTATTCGATGCGCTCGCCGTCGGCGACGGGCCGCACGCGCGTCCAGCGGTTGGGCGCCAGCATCTCGTCGGCGGCCGCGTGGTCGTGTTGCGGTAATAGCGGCCGGTCGCCGGGTTTGCCGACATAGCGGCGAAAGCGCGTCGTCGTATTGCCGTTGCCGCCCTGGCCCACATAGTAGGTCTTCAAAGTGTCGTAGTCGGCGAAGGCCCCGGAGCGCGGATGCGCCAGCGGCGAGCCGCCATCGGTCTCGCGCGCCATCCAGAAGGCGTTCAGGTCGCTGACCCGGTCGTAGGGACCACCTGCCGAGACCGCCTGGGCCTCGTAGGTGACGGCCACCGGACCGATCAGCTCCGGCTTGAACCAGGCCGTGAGGCCGGCCGGAGCGACGATGTCCAGCACGCCGTCTTTGACCGTGACGGTCGCCGGCTTTTCGGCTTCGATCGCCCAGCGCTTCAGGCCATGACGGAAGTCGTCGGCGAACAAGCGCCGACCTTGGCCCGTGAAAGGCACAGCGGCCAAGCCCGCCAGCAGGGTTCGGCGGTCGAGGCTCATGGCGCCTCGTGGACGTTCTCGAACAACCGGGCCGGGCGCGCGTCGGGTGCTGTCGTCTCCAGAGACAGGTTCTCGATCTTCAGCCCGTCCACGTGCCGCGCCCACAGGCCATGGGCCGGGGAGGGGCCGAACATGCTGGGCTCGGGATAGGCTTCCGGCAGGTCGCCCGGCCGCCGCTCGGCCCACTCCACCGGCCCGCCGCCGCGATAGGACAGCCGGATGTTCGACAGCGTCACGTTCTGGATCGGTGACTCCGGTAGGCCGGCGATCGTGGCGGCGTAGTCGGGCAGGATGTCGAAGGCCTCGATGTCGCGCAGGACGATGCCGCGCATGGACCCCAGCGGCGTGCCTTCCGGCCCACGCCGCCGATCCCCGACCCGCAGGAAGATCGGTGCGGTGGTCACCTCGTACAGGTGCAGCCGCTCGGCGACCACATTCTCCATCGTCCCGCCATCGACGACCTCCAAGGCCAGGCCTCGCGAACGCGTGAAGCGGCAGTCGCGGATCGTCACGTCGCGGAACCCGCCGTTGGACTCCGTGCCGAGCTTGACGCGGCCGGTGACCCGGTCCTGGTCGGGTGAAACCAGCTGGGTCCGACCGAAGGTTCCGTCCAGCATCGTCCCCAGGTCGAAGCCGCTGACCTCGCAGTGTTCGATCACGACGCGTTCGGTCGGGATCAGCTCGCCCAGCGCCAGCGAGCTCTTCAGCACGATGGCGTCATCATTGGGCGTGTTCACGCGACAGCCGCTGACCAGGACGCCGCGACAACAGTCGATGTCGAGCCCGTCGCGGTTGGTGTCGACGACGAGGTCGCGCAGCACCAAGTCCTCGCAGCCGCTGGCCAGCACCCCGAAGTGACCGCCGCGATAGATCGTCAGGCCTTCGATCCGGGCCCGCTTCACTCGCTTCAGGGCGATGGCCTTGTTGCCCAGCCCCGCCATGGCCTCGATCGCCGGCGACAGTTCCGCCATCGCCTCGGCCGACAGCCCGGCCATGCTGAGCGGGAACTCGCCGGCCTGGCGTCTCCAGCGCGAGCCGGGGCCTTCGCGGGTCAGTCCCACGCCGTCGATGCGGCCGGGGCCCAGGATGGCCACGTCCTCCAGATCCTCGCCCCAGATCAGGCTGTTGCGCCAGTGGCTATGGCCAAAGTCCTGCCACAGGTCGTGCGGATTGGGTTCGGCGGCGTCATAAGTCCCACCGTGGAGCGCCGGATCGGCCGCCTCAAGCACGCAGCCTTCTTCCAGCCGCAAGGTGACGCCGCTGAGCAGGCGGATCGAGAACGACAGGTGGCGTCCGGCCGGCAGCACCACCTCGCCGCCGCCGCGTGCGTGCGCACGGGCGATGGCGGCGTTGATCGCGTCCGTGGCCAGGGCCGGACCGTCGCCTCTCATGCGTAGAGGCCGTGCCGCTTGAAGAACACGTCCAGCGCGGTCATCGCGGGGGCGAGCTGGCCGTCGGGCGTGCGAAGGCCAAAGCCGTGGCCGCCGACCTCCTGCAGGTGCATCTCAACCGGGACCTTCCGGGCGCGCAGGGCCTGCCACATCAGCACGCTGTTCTCGACCGGCACGGTCTTGTCGTCGGCCGCCGCGGCGATGAAGGTCGGCGGTGTGTCGGCCGGGGTGTTCAGCTCGACCGACACGGCCTGGCGCTGCGCGTCGGTGGGATTGGCGCCGAACATCTCCTTCACCGATCCGCCGTGGGCGTAGGGCGCGGTCAAGGTGATGACCGGATAGAACAGGCCCGCCGCGAAGGGTCGGGTCGGCAGCTTGTCGGCGTCGTCGACCGGGGCGTAGGTTTCGCGGCCGAACTGGGTGGCCAGGCGCGCGGCGACGTGGCCGCCGGCCGAGAAGCCGATCACCGCGACCTTGGCCGGGTCGACACCTAGCGACGGGGCGCGGGCGCGGATCAGGCGGATGGCGCGCTGGGCGTCCTGCAGGGAGACGTCCGGCCCCGCCGCCCAGCCATCGGCCGGCAGGCGGTAGTCCATGACGAAGGCGGTGATCCCCAGGCTGGCCAGCCAGGCGTCGATCGGTCCGCCGTTCTTGCCCACCGCCACGCGGCGATAACCGCCGCCGGGGATCATCAGCACCGCCGCGCCGTTCGGCTTGGCCGGGCGGCGCAGGGTCAGCCAGGGCTTGGTCACGTTCAGGAAGGCGGTGTCGTTCGGATCGCCGCCGGGCGTGCGCAAGATCACCTGCTCGGTGACGGTGACCTTCTCGCCGCCGGGCGCGCCCTTGGGCCAGAGATCGACGGTTTCGACGCCAGGAGCGCCCTCCGCCGCGCGGGCCAGAGCGGGCAGGGCCGCCAGGCCGGCGGCGAGGCCCAGCAGGGCGCGGCGGTCGGTTTCAATCGCCCCTCTTCTAGTTTCCACGAGGCGGCTCCTGGATGCGCGCCGCACTGGGCGACAGGATGAAGGTGTCGGGTGAGGGCGGATGCGCCGGATCGAACGGCGGCAGGTCGCTCGTCAGGTGGGCCGCCAGGTCCGGCACGCCGGCCCGGATCCCCTCGACCACGCAGCGCGCCAGTTGATAGGCGCCGTAGTTGTTGTGGTGGGTGGCGTCCTTGCCGCCGTCGTTGAAGGCTTTCGGCGCCTGGTCGGGCCCCAGTGCTTCGTAGAGCGTGGCGCTCATCGCATGGAGGTCGATCAGCGGGACGCCGAGATCCTTGGCCGTGTCGCGCACCGCCTGCGGATAGTCGCCGTGGGTGTTTACGATCTTGCCGGCGGCGTCGAACTTGCGGCGGTGCATCGAGGTCACCAGCACAGGCGTCGCCCCGCGCCGCCGCGCCTCGCCAACATACGCCCGCAGATAGTCGCGATAGGTGGTGGCCGCCTCGACATAGGTCTGGGGCCACTGAGTTTTCTGGTCGTTGTGGCCGAACTGGATCAGCAGCCAGTCGCTCGGCTTGATTCCGCTCAGGAGCTTGTCGAGGCGGTGTTCGGTCAGGAACGACTTCAGGGTCTCGCCGGACTCGGCGTGGTTGGCGACCGACACCTCTGGCTTGAAGAAGCGCGGCAGCATCTGGCCCCAGCTGGCCGCCGGCTCGCCATTCTGGTCCGTGACCGTGGAATCGCCAGCCAGGAAGACGGTGGGGATGGTGACTGGCTCGATCCTCAATCGCCGCACGGCGGCGGTGGAGCCGCAGAACTCCAGGGTCAGCTTGTCGTCCCAGTTGAAGCTGCCGACCTCGCGTGGATTGAGCAGGACCCGCGTTCCGCCGGGCGCGTTGCGCGGCGGCGGCGTGAGGTCGGGGCGGCGGACATTGACGACAATCGCACGCGTCTCGGTCTGGCGCGCGTCGACTCGGACGTTTTCCAGCATCAGCCGTCGGGCCTCGGCCTTTACCGTGGTCTCGGAGGCCTTGTCGCCGCCGAGTTCCAACGTGACCCGATAGTCGCCCTCCGGCACGCGGACGGAGAACAGGCGGTCGGATCCTGGCTCGAAGCCATGGCCGATGGCGGGATCAAAGGGCCCGATGGAAGGTGATGTCGTGAAATCGAAGGCCCACACGGGCGCGACCTCCCTGGCGAGCGCGACGCTCGGCGCGAGAACGAGGCTCGCCAACAGCTTGCGCCGGTCCAGGATCATGCCGCCTCCCTTGCGCGCCGTGTCCGTGATCTTGGTAGCGCCGCCAGCAGGGGGTTTCAATGTCAAAATACAGGACATTATCCTGGAATGTGGGACTTACGTCCCGGCGCGGACCGAGCGCTGGAACTCAGCCGGCGTACGGTCGTAGGCCTGCTTGAAGGCGGCGCTGAAATGGCTGTGGCTGGAGAAGCCCAGATCCAGAGCCAGGTTGGTCAGGTGGTCGTAGCTGTCCAGCAGATCCAAGGCTCGGGCCAGACGCAGCCGCAAATGATATCGATAGAGCGGCACGCCTTCGACCTGCTGGAACATCTGGGTCAGATAGACGGGCGAGACTCCGACCTCATCGGCGATCTCGGCCAGGGTCCAGCGGCGGCCGAGGTCAGAGGCCAGCACCAGCTTGGCGCGATCGACGAGCTTTTGGCGACCCCAGCTGGCTGCCGCGGCGTGCGAGGTCCGCTCACCCAGGGCGCGGCGCACCAGGGTCAGGCTGAGGGTCTCGGCCTCCAGGGTCTCGATCGCGCCGCGTGACAGGCTGTGGCGCAACAGGGCGACCAGGGCCTGGGCGCGGGGATCGATCCGCCGCCGCTGCCGCTCGAAGCTGACCAAGGGACCGCCGCGTGTCTGGTCCTTGGGCGTCAGCTCGGCCAGCATGGTCTCGCTCAGCGACAGCGACAGGCAGGCGTCGCCGCCGCCGACGGGATGGCTGATGCGGAAGCCTTCCTCGCTGTTGAGGAACACCACCTGGTTGGGCTCGGCCACCGCATCGCGGTCGCCGCCCAGGTGGTGCATGAACAGTCCGCGATAGGGGAACACGAGGTGCGCGCCGTGGGCGCACTCCTCGGGGCTCTTGTGCCGGCATGCGCCATCGCAGACCACGTCGTAAAGCGACACGGTCGGCGTATCGAGCAGTTGCTGGACGGCGTATCCGCTCATGATCCCTCTAGGCGACCTTCCATAGCCGCCGTGCTTCCTCGGCGATGATATGGGGATACTCCTCCGGGAAGAACAGCTTGGCTTCCGGAATTCGACGAATGCCCTCCACGCGCGGCAGGACCCGAGCCAGGTAATCCGGATTGTCCTTGGCGAAGATGCCGTCGCTCATGCCCCAGACGACGCGCACCGGGATGTCCAGCTTGCGCAAGCTCGCCTCGATCCCCGCCAGCGGATTGGGCTTCAGGCCCAGGGCGTAGCGGTTGGCCAGATCCTTGCGCTCGACCGATTGCAGGATGGGGCCGAGATACTGCTCGATCGCCGCGTCGGTCGGGTGCTCGGGGTTGGAGAAGCACATGCCGCCCAGGCCGTCGGGCGCGCGGGCCTTGGCCTTGTCCTTCAGCCACGGGGCCAGCCAAGCGTCGGGCCAGATGCCCATTTCGGCCAGCTCGAACACCGGCTTCAGGGCCGGCGGCGGACTGTCGGGCTCGACGTCGCAATTGGTTAGCAGCAGCGAGCGCACCCGCTGGGGATGACGAATGGCCAGCAGCTGGGCGACCGCGCCGCCGCTGTCGTTGGCGACCAGGTCCACGGTGTCGACCGATAGGGCGTCCAGAAAGGCGATCAGCATCTTCACCTGGTCGTCCGGCGTCACCGACTTGCCGGGCAGAACCTCGGTGAAGCCCAGGCCCATGGAGTCGGGCGCCAAGCAGCGGCGGACCTTCGACAGGCGGTCGATGGCTCCGCGCCACTGGAAGCCGCTCAGCGGAAAGCCGTGCAGGAACAGCGCCGTAGGGCCGGTTCCTCGATCGATATAGGCTGTGCGCCCATAGGGCGTGGCCTGGAAGCGGCGTTCGCGGGTCCAGCGCTCGGCTGCGTCGGCGTCATCTTCGGCGTCGGAGCCGTGGGCGCGGGCGACGCCGCCCAGCAGGGCGGTGGCGGCTAGGCCCGTCGAGGCGATCAGCCAGCGGCGGCGAGTCATATCGGGGCGCATCGGGCTCACGCCTCCGGACCGGCGATGGCCGTCTGAGCCTCGCCCAGCAACGCGGCGCAGGCCTGGCAGCAGACCTCGACGGTCCGGCCGCCGATGGTCACAGTGATGGCGTCGCTCTCCAGCTCGCAGTCGCAGGCGGCGCAGGTCTTGGGGTCCATGGGAGGATCTCCTGTCTTGGTGTTTTTGGGTGTTCGTTGGGATGAGAAGGACCACGTCCGGGGCCCGCGCCGCTGTCAGGATCTTTAGCGATCGCCCAGGCTGAGGCTGGAAAACACGGTCTCGAAATCGACCTCGGCGTCGGCGGTCAGGGGGCGGGTCCAGACCACGGTCAGCAGCCAGGCGCCGTGCGGCGGGACCTGGAAGCGGGCGCGGCCGGCGGCGTCGGTGCGATGGATCTCGACCGGCTCGGCGTCGTGGGCCAGATCCGTCAGCTTGACCAAGGCTCCGGCCAGCGGGCGGCCGTGCTGGTAGACGCGCACCGGCAGCTCAGGTGATCGGCCCGGCGCATAGGGATCTGCTTCGGGCGCGATCTCCAGCGGCAGATCCAAAGGCGTTAGGCTGGCCGCCGTTCCGCCGGCCCCAACCTGGACGATGGCCTTGGCGACGCGGCTATAGCGCTCGGAGCCATCGGCAGCCTCGCGGCCCTGACGGCGACGAGCCTCCTGGGCGGGTGTCAGGCCCTCGGCCTCAAGGTGCAGGTTGAAGCGATCGGCCGGCAAGTGACTCTCGGCGTGGTCGTCGGTCGTCAGCAGCACGACGTACTGACCGGGCGCGGAGAGGCGAAGGCGGCCGTCCTCGTCCGGTTCTCCCGGATGCAGGTCACCGGTCAGGTCCAGTCGCCCCTCGGGCCCGACCGCTTCGAAGCTGACGATGCGGTCCTTGCGGATCGGAGAGCGTTGGCGGGCGCCGCCGTGGCCGACCTGCAGGGTCAGGGGGATGGTCGCGCCGGCGGCGACCTGAAAAGCCTGGGGCTGCAGCCAGAAGTCGTGGGCGAGGACCGGTGGCGCGGCCAGGCAGAAGGCCAGGGCGGCGAGGCCAGAAGGGAGGCGAACGCGCATCGGTCAGGACTTCGGCGGCGACAGGAAGGGGAAGGCGGCGTCCGAGACCGGCTGCTCGTCTTGGCTCAGGCCGTCATCGATGCTGGTGTTGGTCCCGTCGACCAGCAGCGAGCGGTAGACGTTGACGGCGCTGTAGCTGGGCGCGCGACCACCGCAGTCGCCGCTGGTCGGCCGACGGGCCAACGTCGCCATCTCGACCGCGAACAGCTGGGCGCAGGTTCTCGATCCGCTGTTCACCCATTGGCGATCGTCGGCCAGCAGTCGGGCCAGGGCCAGGTAGCGATGGGCGTCAATCTTAGGCGCGGCCAGCAACTGGTTGCCGCACTGGCCGTCGAAGCCGTCGTAGAGCGCCAGGCCCTTCTCGATTTCGGCGACGAATTGCGCGCCGTCGGCCGGCGTGGCGGCGTTGTAGGCCTCCTTCATCCGGTCCTGCTCGGCGTCGCTGGCGATCGTGCCCAAGAGGGCGTTGCCGGTTAGCGGCCGGGCGGCGCGGTCGATCTGGCGCTGGCTGGAAGTGGTGCTGGCCCAGACGGCCAGGATCGGCCCGCCTTTGGCGACGGCCTTCAGCTCGACCTGGACGACGATCGAGGCCGGGGTCCAGCCGGCGAGCAGGTTCTGGGCCGGGCCGCCCTTCGTGTGGCTCCACTCGTGGCGGATCGACGCGACGGTGGCGGCGTCGAAGGTCGGGCAGCCCGCGATGTCGACAGGCGCGCCGGCCTTCAGGCCGGCGGCCGCGACGTCATAGGCCGCGCGCGTACCGCGCACGTTGTTGAAGAACGGATCATCCCGAAGGCCAGCGAAAACGCGGAATTGGCCATGTCGGCTGCGCAGACCCTCGGGCGTCTCGGCAGCGCCCCGCGCGACGTCCTCGCCGAGGTGGCAGTCGGCCTGGCCTGGGCTCGGGAATCGGCAAGCGATGGTGACGCTGACCGTCGTGGCTCCGAACCGCTGGCCGCTGTCGATATGGAAGGCGTAGGTCAGGCGGTCCGAGAAGCCGTGCCCGACGATCGGCATGACCAGGTTCAGGTGGCGGCCGTCCGGCGCTGTCCAGGCGTAGAGGTCGCCGATGTCGGCGCGGGCGTCGGCGATGACGCTGGGCGTGTCGAGATGGTCCGAGGCGGCGGCGTGGCCGGCCGACAGGACGAAGCTGGCGAGGGCGGCGGTAGTCCAGAGGGAGGGGCGCATGGCGATCCGGCGGGTTGCTGACCCGCCTGATAGGCCTCAGGCGACCGCCGCTTCGCTGTCGGATTCTTTAGCGATCGACGTGGGCGAGCGCGTCGCGCGCCACAGGATCAGGCCGATCCCGCCCAAGGTCAGCTCGCGCAGGCGGCGCAGCAGCGACAGCGCCAGGGCCTGGTCGGGCGTCAGGCCCAGGGCCCCGCCCAGCAGCAGATAACCGCCTTCCTGCACGCCCAGGGCTCCAGGGATGGCGAAGCCGACGACCTTGGCCGTCTGAGCCAGGCCCTCGACGATCAGGGCCTGCAACAGGGTGGGGTTCAGGCCCAGGGCCCACATCGAGACATAGGTCTCGAACGCGCCGCCGATCCAGGCGGCCATATGCCAGGCCCAGGAGGCGAAAAGATTGGCGCGCTGGCGGCCGATGCCGCGAAAGGCCTCGCCCAGCTCGCCGACCCGGCTGGCGGCGGCGGTCCAGCGTTGCGAGAACTGGCCCAGACGCCGGCCTACGCCAGCCTTGTGGGCGACGAACAGCGACAGAGCGATCGCGGCGACCAGAACGATCAGGGCCAGTCCGGCTTGCGCCGGGCGCGGGTCGTGCAGGGTGACCATCGCCACGACCAGGCTGGTCAGGACGAACAGCACCAGGCCCACCATGCCTGCCAGCACGTCGACGACACAACTGGCGGTGGCCTCCGCCTGGGTCAGGCCGTTGCGAACGGAAAGCTTGGCCCGTACGACGTCACCGCCGACCTGGGCGACCGGGAGCAGGGCGTTGACGGCCTCCTTGACCAGGCGGAGGCGGAACAGGAAGTCCAAGGGTGGACGTCGATCCGGCGGCAACAGCACCTGCCAACCGATCGTGGCCAACAGGGTGACGGGCAGATGGGCGGCCACGATCAGGATCGCTTGCCAGCCGACCCGCTGCACGATCTCGCGTAGCGCCCCCACGCCGTGGGTGGCCAACAGGAGCGCCAGCAGGGCGACGCCGGCCGTCAGCAGCCAGCCTCGCCAAGATGGTCGCCCGGTCTTCTTCATGCCGCCGAGCGCACGCGCTGGACAGGCGCCGCGCCCAGCTCGCGATAGACGTCCAGCACGGACGAACAGATCGTGTTCCAGTCGTAGCGGGCGCTGGACAGCCGCGCAGCGCGGCCTAGTCGCAGGCGGCGCATCGGCTCGGCGACCAGGCTCTGGATCGCGCCGGCATAGGCCTTGGCGTCCGCGCCTTCGATCAGCACGCCGTCCAGACCGCCGGTGATCAGGGCGCTGGTGCTGGGCGCGCGCGGGCACAGCACGGCCAGACCGGCCGCCATGCCCTCGAGGCTGGCATTGCCGAAGGCTTCGGTCAGGCTGGGGTTGAACAGGATGTCGGCGCTGGACACCGCGCGGCCCAAGGCCTCGCCGTTAAGATGGCCGGTGAAGATCGCCTCGGGCAGCTTGGCCTCCAGGAATGCGCGGGCGGGACCCTCGCCGATGATCAGCGGGCGGATCGGCTGATCGCGTAGACGGACCATGGTCTCGGCCAGGACGTCCAGGCCCTTTTCCATGACCAGCCGGCCGAGGAAGGCGACGACGACCTCGTGGTCGGCGACGCCCAGCGACCGGCGCCAGGCCGTGTCTCGCCGCGCCGGAGAGAACCGCTCGCGATCGACGCCGCGACCCCAGACCCGGACGCGCTCGCCCAGACCCTGTTCGCGCAAAAGGTCGGCGATCGGCGCGTTGGGCGCCAAGACCCGGTCGCAGCCGCGATAGAACCGGTCCAGATAACGCTCGGCGCTCGGCCGCAGCCAGTCGAGGCCGTAATACGACAGATAGGTCTCGAACCGCGTGTGCAGGCTGGCGACCACCGGCAGGCCCTGGTTGCGGCCCCAGCGGCCGGCCTGAGCGCCCAAGAGGTCGGGTGCGGAGAGGTGGATGGCTGTCGGCTGGAACCGGTCGAGATCGGCGCGCAGGGCGCGGGTCAGGCCCAGGGCTAGCCGGTACTCGTGGCGCCCGGGGATCGCCACCGACGGCGCCGAGACGAGTTGGCCGGCGGGCTCGAAGGCGGGCGTGTCGGTCGTAGGCGAGTAGACTCGCACCTGGGCGCCCGCATCGATCATGTAGGCCGCGAGCCGGTTCAGGGCCTGGTTCGAGCCGTCGCGCGTGTAGTTGTAGTTGCCGGAGAACAACGCCAGCCGCAGGCCTTCGGCGGGTTTTTCCTCAGCGGGCTGACAATTGAATCTTTCCGCGAGCTGCACGACGCCTCCGTTGGTTACTGTCGAGGCCCCCGCCAATCCTCCGTATGACAATGGCCATATGGGAGAACGGTTCAGTTTCCGGAAGGGGGCGACCCGGTCGATGGAGGGACAATCCTCAGGTCAAGCTGAACCCAAGCTGAACCGTGGGTAGCGTCGGTCTCGGGGGCGCTCAGGGGCTCGTCACCGTCACCCTTGGGACGCGTTTTCCCGAAAAAGCGCCGGCGGGGGGTTGCGCCGCGACGCCATGACCGGTTTTGAAACGCCGAGCGCCCTTGCCGCGAGGCGGGTTCGTGCTCAGTTATGCGCGCGCGGCCGCCAAGCGCGTGGTCCAACGATTCCTACGGGGCGAAGACGCCCCGAACCCAGCGAGATTTCGAAACGTCATGCAGCCGGTCAAGACCCTCATCCTCAGCGCCGGCCAGGGCAAGCGGCTGTCGCCGCTGACCGACGATCGCCCCAAGTGCCTGGTCGAACTGGCCGGACGTTCGGTGCTGGAGTGGCAGCTGCGTCACCTGCATCAGGCGGGCGTCACCGAGGCGGTGGTCGTCACCGGCTTCCGCAGCGACCTGGTCGAGGCCGAGGTGGCGCGTCTGAGTTTGCCGGGCATGAGCGTCCGCACGCTCTACAATCCGTTCTACAGCGTGACCGACAATCTCGCGACCTGCTGGCTGGCGCGCGAGGAGATGCGCGGCGGGCCGTTCATGATCCTCAACGGCGACACCTTATTCGAGCCGGCGATCGCCGAGCGCCTGATCAGCGCGCCCTCCGCGCCGATCACCGTGACGGTCGACCGCAAGAGCTCGTACGACGCCGACGACATGAAGGTGCTGACCGACGGCGACGCCCTGCGCGCCATCGGCAAGACCATCACGCAATATGACGCCGAGTCGATCGGCTTCCTGCGCTTCGACGCCGAGGGCGCGGCGCTGTTCATCAGCACGCTGGAAGCGATCATGCGCACGCCGGAAGGCTTAAAGCGCTGGTATCTCAGCGTGATCAACGAGATCGCCCAGAACCACGACGCCGTGCGCGTGCGCTCGATCGAGGGGTTGGATTGGGCCGAGATGGACTTCCCGGAAGACCTGGTCGGCAACCGCGCCCTGACCGAGGCTTGGGCGGCGAAGGAAGCGGTTTCGGCCTAGGCTTCCCCCACCAGCTCCCGCACCAGATCCAGATCCGACGGTTTATCGACGTCCACGGCGGCCAGGCCGTCGTGGGCGCGCACGGCCGCGGCCTTGACGCCGGCCAGYTTGCCCAGGCGCGCCACGGCCTGATCCAGCGTCAGCAGCCCAAGCACATAGCGGAGCAGGAAGCTCGGCCCCAGCATGGCGGCGATCTTCCACGGCTGCTTGCGCAAGGCCTCGACCTTGCGCCACAGCTGGACCACGCCCATCGCCCGCTCGTCGCGCAACAGGAACAGGTTGCAGCCGGAATAGCGGCCATCCTGGAACTTCAGATAGGTTCGCTTGGTCTGGGGCGCGGCTTCGCGCACGCGGTCCTCGGGGGCCAGCAGCACAGCGACGTCGGCCCAGTCGGGCGTGTCGGCCAGGAACTGGGTGATCCACTCGGGCTTGAGCAGGGCGTGGTCGACCGTGGTCACCACCAGCGGGAAGCCCAATACGCCCGCGCCTTCGGCGACGCTCTGGCTTGGCCCGGCGGCGGGCGGCAAGAGGACGGCCTTGGAACTCACCAGCGCCGCGCGGATCGCCTCGTCATTGGCCGAGACGCCGATCGTGGCCGCGCCGGCGGTCTCGACCGCGCCCAGAACCCGCGCCAGCAAGGTCTGTCCTTGCAGCACGATCAGGCCCTTGTGGGCGACCCCCGCATAGGCGGCGGCCGGATCGACCTCGCCGCCGCGCGAACCGGCCAGGATCAGCGCCTTGAAGTGGCTGATCACAGGGCCTTCTCGTAGATCCGATAGGTCTTGTAGTGCGTGCCGCCGACGTTCTCGGCGATGTGGCACATGGCCGTATTGTCCTCGAGCACCCACGAGATCTCGAAGCGGTTGTAACCCAGGCCAATGGCGCTATCGCGGCTGGCCTTCATCATCCAGAACGGCAGCATGCGGCCGCGCTGGGTGGTCGAGAACTTGCGTTTGACGCCCATCAGCGGAATGCGGGCCGACTTCACGCCCTTGACCTTCAGTCGCCACAGCAGCTTGGCCCAGCCGAACGGCAGCAGCTTGCCCTTCAGGTCGGCGATCGCCTCGTTGACGTTGGGCAGGAAGACCACGACGCCCGCCGCCTCGCCGTCGATCTCGGCGAACCAGATCAGGCGCTTGTCGATCACCTGCTTCAGGGCCTTGCCCAACTGGCGGGTCTCGGCCTCGGTGGTGGCGGTGAAGCCCCAGTTGTCCTTCCAGGCGTCGTTGAGGATGTCCGTCAAGGTTTGGACCTCCTCGTCGTAGCGCTTCATGTCCAGTTGGCGCAGCACGACGCCCGAGGGCAGGCCGCGCTTGACGCGGCGCAGGGCGATCTCGGGGATGTCTCCGGTCTCGTCGGCCCTGTAGGCGAAGACGTCGCGGGCCTTGGCGTAGCGCTGCTCCTCGACCCGCTTGCCGGTATAGGCAGGGTCGTGGCCCATCAGGATCATCGGCGGCGTATCGAAGCCGTGGACCAGCAGGCCGACCTCTTCGTTGATCGACAGGTTGAACGGGCCGACCACGTGGGTGCGGCCGCGCGCGCGCAGCCAGTCCTCGGCGGCGCGGAACAGGATCTGAAACACCGCCGCGTCATCCTCGGCGGCGATCATGCCGAAGTGGCCGTCCAGGCGGCCCGGCGCGGGCTGCGGGGTCAGCTGGTCGATCTGGGCGCTGATCCGGCCGACGTCGCGACCGCCGCGCGTGGCGATGAACAGCTGAACCTCGGCGTGGTCGAAGAAGGGGTTGGTCTTCGGCGACAGAGCCTCGATCCGCTCCATGGTCAGCGGCGTGATCCAGTTGGGATCCTTGGCGTTGAGACGCGCGGGCAGGGCGATGAATCGCTTCAGCTCCTCGGCGGTCTTGACCGGGATGACCGAGAGGTCGGCGTTCGTGGAGTCGAAAGGCATCACCCCTCCAGGGCCAAGAAGGTTCGGGCGGCGAGGGCGCCGAAGATCGCGGGAGCGGCCCAGACGGCCAGGATGGGGGACAGGGCGCCGGACTCGCCAAGCGCGGTCAGCATGCCATTGGTCACCAGGAACATGAGGCCGGCCGCCAGGCCCGCCGTGAGCAGGACGGCGCCTTGGCCACTGCGGAAATTGGCCAGCGCCACGGGAGCGCTGAGCAGCAGCATGACCAGCGACACGAAAGGACTGGCGAAGGCTGCTTGCAGATGCGTGGCGTAGAAGCTCTCCGGGCGGTCCGAGCCGCCGTTCTGCAGCGCCCGGCGGGCCGAGGCGGCGGTGGGCACGCCATCGTCGCCGAACAGGCCCTGCACGTCTTGCGGTCGCAGGGCCGTTGGCCAGGTGGTCAAGGCCGCCGTCGAAACCCGGGCCAGGTCGCCGGTGAAGCGGGTGGTCTTCGGCTGCTCCAGCGCCCAGGCTCCGCCCTTGTAGTGCGCCCGGGCGGCCTCGACCTTTTCGATCAGGATGCCCTTGGTGTCGCGGCGGAAGACGGTGACGCCCGTCATGTCGCGACCGTCCGCCGAGGCGCTGGCGGCCATGACGAGGTCGGTCCCAGCGCGGAACGTGCGTGGGGCGGGGACCTTGCGTTCGGCGATCGGCGTCGTGTTCTTCCACCACTCGGCCAGGGTCGGGTCAGCGCGCGGGGCAAGCACCTGGCTGCAGAGGACGTCCAGCAGCATGACCGCGACGGCCGCCGGAATGGCCATGCCGACGATGCGATAGCCGGAAATACCGCTGGCGCGCATGGCCACCACGGCGCTTTCGCGGGCCAGCTGTGAGAAGGCGAACAGGCCGCCGGCCAGCACCGCGATCGGGGCGACCTGCTCGAACAGACGCGGCATGCGCAGGGCGGCGTAATAGGCCACGCCCGCGACACCAAGGCCCCGCTCGAGGATGTCCGGGGTGACGTCCAGCAGGTCCAGCATCTGCAGGATGGACATCAGGATCACGGCCGCGACGAGGATGCGGCTGGCGGCCGTCCGCAGGACGTAGAGCTGCAGCTTCATGCGGGACGCCGCTTCTTCGGTTTCGGCAGGGCGCGGATAAAGCGCGCGACCAGGTTGTTGATGCGGCGAACCAGGCGCGAGACCGGCGTATCGCCGGGGCGCGTGCGGCTGCCGACGAACAGCCAGACGGCCAGGGAGGCGAACACCGTGAAGGGAACCCAGATCGCCGGGAACGGCGGGACCATGCCGACCTTGGCCATGCCCTGGCCCAGCAGCAGCGAGTGTTGGAAGGCCAACAACAGCAGGCCGGCCATCACCAGGCCCGGACCTCGGTTGCCGCGCTTGGACGCCAAGCCGAAGGGGAAGGCCAGCAGCGGCAGGAACGGCAGGAAGATGGCCCGCGCCCAGCGGCCGTAGAGCTCGCTGAGCAGGGTGGCCTTGG
Source organism: Caulobacter sp. P4_E5 (assembly GCF_056401555.1). Classification (NCBI taxonomy): domain Bacteria; kingdom Pseudomonadati; phylum Pseudomonadota; class Alphaproteobacteria; order Caulobacterales; family Caulobacteraceae; genus Caulobacter; species Caulobacter sp. P4_E5. Next base: position 58,076 of record NZ_JBFUJD010000008.1, on the reverse strand, counting down.
AGACGACGGGGTGGGGCGACTTGGCCTGCCGCGCCAGTTCGCCGAGCGTCAGTTCGCGCTCGTCGCCGCCTCGATTGCGCAGCAGCACCGCGGCGGCGGATAGAGGCGTCTGGGTGGTCAGGCTGTCGAAGGCCAGGTTGCGATAGGCGCCGGCGGCGTCGTGCGCGATGCGGCGGCCGTCGCGCAGGTCCATGGTGATGGTCTTGCCGCCAGGGTCCATTTTAAGGTCGGCCGAGGCGGCGGTGATGATCTCCTCCTGGCCCCGCGTGTCCAGGCGGCGGATGAAGACGCGGGTCAGGCGTTGGCCGGCGACGTCGGCGCTGTCGGCGGTCAGCAGCGAGCCCTTGTCGTCGATGAAGGCGCCGCCCGCCAGGCGTCCGTTCCAGCCGGCGTTGATCGCCGCGTGCATGACCGCGCGAAAGGTGTAGCGGCTGTAGGGCTGCATGTAGCCGAAGACGACCACGCTGAAGATGCTGAGGAGCACGCCGACCACCAGGAATGGCGCGGCGATCCGCTCCAGTGACTGGCCGCTGGCGAGTAGGGCGTCGATCTCCGAGCCGTCAGACAGCTTCGCGATGACGATGAACAGCGCCACGAAGAACGCGACCGGCAGCGCCAGGCCGATGTAGTGCGGCACCAGATTGACGGCTAATTGCGAGACGTAGCCGAAGCGGGCGCTGCTCTGCGACAGCACGTCCAGCAGGCGCAGGGTGCGTTCCAGCAACAGGGCCACGACCGTGACGCCCAAGCAGCCGACCAGCGGCCAGACCAGCAGGCGCAGCAGATAGCGGTCGATCAGGCGAAGGCCGCCGGCTTGCAGATCCTTGGCGCTCACGCTTGAACCCAGGCTTGCGCGAAACGTTGGGCGAGGCGTTCGACGGCCTCCGGCGACAGGTCGACGGCCGCGCCCAAGGTCGGCGCGGCTGGCCAGCCGGCGTCCGGGAACGCCTGGCCGTCATGCTCGCGAGTCCCGGCGTAGCGGGGCAGCACGTGGAAGTGGACGTCCTTGTCGACCATCATCAGCATCAGGTAGTTGATCTTCTCGTAGTCGACTTGCGCCTTCAGTAAGCGTTCAATGCCGGCCACGGCGACTTGGAGGTCGGCGAAGGCGGCGGGACTCACATCGGAGAACGCCTGGACAGCTTCCTTGCACACCAGGACCAAAGACCCAAATGTCGGTTGCTTCGGACGGAGAAGAATCAGCCAGTGATCGGTTTCCGCGATCTTGGAACCGGGATAGCCGAACGCCAGGGCGGTGGGATTGGTCATGAGAAAGCCGGAACTTCGGGCTGATGTCGCCCGCGCGTAACAATAGGGATGCGGCCTTTTACATGAAAGCACGATCCGTTCTCGTCGGCGCGATGTTCGCGGTGTTCGCGATGGCGGGAATCGCTCGCGCCGAGGGCGCCGCTAGAGCGCTGACGGACAAGGAATGCGTGGGCCGCAAGACCGCGACGCGACTGAACGTCCAGGTGGGCGCCTTGCGCTCGAACGCGGGCGAGGTCGTCATCACGGTCTATTCGGGGGATCCCAGCCGTTTCATGGCGCCGCGCGGCAAGCTGGCCCGCCAGCGGGTCAAGACCTCGGCCCCGATGAGCCAAGCCTGCTTCTATCTGCCGTCGCCGTCCGACGCCTACGCCGTGTTCGTTTTTCACGACACCAATGGCGACAAGGAGCTGGATCGCAGCCCCGAGGGCATGCCGACGGAGGGCTACGGATTCTCCAACGACGCGCCGACCAAGTTTGGCCTGCCGTCGTTCGACGCGGTGCGCTTCGGCGTCAAGCCGGTGGGCGAGACGACGATCCGCATCAAGGTTCGCTACCCGCGCTGACGCTCAGGTCACGTCGACGAGGCTGTAGCGGCCCAATTCGGTGAGGCTGTCGCGGCCAGGCTCGATGCCGCGCGCCACGACCCTGGCGCGATAGCCGCCCGTGGGGCGCGGCTCGATCTCGATCGTGTGCCAACGAGCTGGCGAATGGCCGCTGGGCTTGGCTGAAGCGGAGGAAACCCCCAGCACCGGAATGGCCGAGCCGTTCGGACCGGGAACCGACCCCACGAGGGATTCGTGGGCGTGGCCGTGCAGCACGAGGTCCGCGCCCCTCAGAGCCAGAATGGTCCTGAGCGCCTCCTGGTCCTCCAAGGCCTTGCGCTTGGCCACAGCGCCCTTCTGCGGCGGGTGGTGCAGCACCACGATCCGGAAGAGGCCGGCATAGGCTGGATCGGCCAGCAGGGCGTCGAGGCGCTGCAACTGCTCTTCGCCCAGGCGGCCGGTGRCCAGGTGCGGTGCGGTGCGCACCGCCGAGCACAGGTTGAAGATCGCCGCCGGACCGCGCACCCGCACCTGGGGGAAGCTGGCCTCGCCGGCGTCGCCCAGCCAGGGGGTCCRGGTGGCGAAGCGTTCGCCTCCGCCAGGGCCGGCCAGGGCGTCATGATTGCCGGGGCTGACGGTGAAGTCCTGGGGCGAGCCCAAGGTTTCCAACCAGGCCCGCGCCGCCGCGATCTCCGTACGCGAAGCAAAGTTGGTGAGGTCGCCGCTGATCACCACATGATCGGGAGCGGCGGCCTTCAGGTCGGCGASCAGAGCCGCCAGCACCTCGGGCCGGTGAACCTCGCGCTTCTTTCGCCAGGCGATGCGGCTGAGGAGGCGCTTGGTGAAGATGTCCTTCCAGCCGAAAGCGCCACGCGGCGGCGGCAAGTGGGGATCGGACAGGTGCGCGATGCGGTATATGGACAAGACGGTTCGGGTCGTTCTGGTCGAAGCAGCCGAAGCTGCTTATCAATCGGCTCGGGTTACAAGGGGTATATCTGTCTTTGAGCGGTGAAATGCAAAACGGGCCTGGCCCCGGGACTGGCGGGGGGGCGCGCGCTCTGACGGTAGGCGAGGCCGGCGGGCGCATCTGGGGCATGAGCTCCAGCGAGCGCCTGTCGCGGATCTATCGCCGCCTGAGCCTGGCTGAGACGCCGGCGGTCGATCTGTCGAACCCCGTAGTGGCGGTCGACGCCGGCTGGGTGTTCGACGAGTCGTTGATCAAGGCCCTGGCGGGGCGCGAGGGCGCGGTGCTGGTCGACGAGACCGGTCGCGCCGTGGCTGTCCATGCGCCGGCCGAGCTGGCCTACGCCGCCAGCGAGTCGCTCGCCGCCGGACAGGATCCTTCGAGCCTGGATCCGCGCCTCACGCGTCTGACCGCGCTGGAGCTGGGCTCGGCCTACAACAGCGCCCTGCGCAAGCGTGAGCCGCCCGTGTTGGAGCGCCTGACGCCGAAAACGGTGCGCGCGGTCGAGAAGCGGCTGTTCCAGGGCTCGTACAAGGGCGTCACCGATCTGGTCACCAAATACGTCTGGCCGACGCCGGCGCGGATCGTGACCCGCTGGTGCGCCCTGGCGAAGATGACGCCCAACCAGGTGACCTTCATCGGCTTCCTGCTGACCCTGGCCGCCACCTGGCTGTTCTGGACCGGTCATTTCGGCTGGGGCCTGGTCTGCGCCTGGATCATGACCTTTCTCGACACGGTCGATGGCAAGCTGGCCCGGGTGACCTTGACCTCGTCCAAGTGGGGCAACGTCTTCGACCACGGCATCGACCTGCTGCATCCGCCGTTCTGGTGGTGGGCCTGGTTCGTCGGTGTCTATGCGGTCGGCCAGTCGATCCCCTATGCGGGTCTGAGCTTGGCGGTTGTCATCGGCGGCTACGTCGCCCAGCGGGTGGAGGAGGGGATCTTCCTGGCCCTGTTCAAGCTGGAGATGCACGCCTGGCGGCCGTTCGACAGCTTCTTCCGGCTGATCACGGCGCGCCGGAACCCCAATCTGATCCTGATGACCGCCTGCGTCCTCGCCGGACGGCCGGACGTCGGCTTCACCCTGGTGGCGATCTGGACCGCGGTGTGCTTGCTAGTGCACGCCGTCCAGATTCTACAGGGCTTGGCCGCGCCGAAGGGCTCCATCCAATCGTGGCTGTCGAAATGACGCGCATCGGGGTCGTCCGCAATCCGAAGAGCCATGGCAACCGGGCCCGCCCGCCGGGCCCCACGCCCGAAGGCGTGCGCCTGGTCGAGCCGTTCGGACGGGAGGCCCTGAGGACGGCGCTGGAGGATTTCGCTCGCGATGGCCTGGACCTGTTGATCATCGACGGCGGCGACGGCACGGTGCGCGACGTCATCAGTCTGCTGCCGCACACGTTCGGCGAGAACCTGCCGCTGCTGGCGGTGCTGCCGTCGGGCAAGACCAACGTCCTAGCCATCGACCTGGGCACGCCCAGGGACTGGCGGCTGGAGGAGGCCTTGATCGCCGCCCGCCGGGCCGAGCCCACGGTCAAGTCGCGGCCGCCGCTGCGAGTCAGCTGGGCCGATGGCAGGCCCTGTCTGCAGGGGTTCTTCTTCGGCATCGGGGCGTTGGTGAAGGCCACCAACCTGTCCCAGAAGGTCCACAAGGTCGGCTTCTTCCACAATCTCGCGGTGGTCGTGACGATCACCACGGCCAGCTTCGGCGCGCTGTTCGGCGGCGCGCGCGACGAATGGCGCGAAGGCGTGCCAGTCAAGCTCAGCTTGGATGGCGAGACTCAGCCTGGCGCGGAGCGGTTCGCGGTCGTCGCGACGGCGTTGAAGCGCTTGCCCTTTGGCCTCAAGCCCTTCGGGCCTCCGCGCGAGGGCTTGAAGCTGTTGGACGTCGACGCACCGCCCAGGCGCCTCTTCAAGGCGCTTCCACTGGTGCTGAGCGGCAGGGCGGAGCCGAAGCTTGAGGGCATGGGGTATCGCCGGCGCGACCCCAGCCTCGTCGGCCTGGGCGGCGGCGCGCCGTTCGTGCTGGACGGCGAGGTGTTCGAGGGTGGCGAGCTGACGATCGCCCTGGGGCCGTCGCTGAGGTTCCTGGTCGGATGAGCGGCCTTCGCGACCTGGTCGCGGCCGAGCTGTCCACGCCGACCCCCGCCCCGATCACCGCCTTCGCGGAACACCTGACGACGATCTTCCCGGGCGTCCAAGGGGTGCTGTTCTATGGCTCGATCTTGCGCACGGGCGATCTGTCGGGCGTGCTGGACTACTACGTCCTGACCGAGCGGCCGCCCGCGGGCTGGCGCGGTTTCTTCACCCGCATCCTGTGGCCGGACGTCAGCTATCACGAGCTGGAACATGGGGGGCGGGTCCTGCGGGCCAAGGTCGCCCTGATGACGCTTGGCCAGTTCCAGCGGGCGACGAGCGGGGCGGGGGCGGACACCACCATCTGGGCCCGCTTCGTCCAGCCCTGCGCCTTGGTCTGGGTCGCGCCCGGTGCGCGCGAGGCGGTGATCGACGCGGTGACCGACGCCTGCCGCACGGCGGCGCGCTTCGCCCAGGCCCTGGGGCCGGTCGGCGCTAGCCCTCACGCCCTGTGGACGGCGCTGTTCCAGGAAACCTATCAGGCCGAGCTGCGGGTCGAGAAGGCGGGGCGCGAGGTCTCGATCCTGACCTACGATCCTCAGCGCTACGATCACGTCATGGAAGCCGTCTGGCGCGACGAGGGCGCGGCGATGCCCGAGAGCGAGCGGGCGCGGCTGAGAAAGTCTTGGAGCCTGCGCAAGCTGGCCGGCAAGCCTTTGAACGTGGCGCGGCTGATCAAGGCCGCCTTCACCTTCCAGGGCGCGGCGCGATACGCCGCCTGGAAGATCCAGCGGCACACGGGCGTCCAGGTCGAGGTCACGCCTTGGCGGGAGCGGCATCCGATCCTGTCGGCGCCGGCGGTGCTGCTGAAGGTCTGGAAGAACCGGCGGCGAACGGCCTGATCGTCTGGATAAGCCGGCAAACAAAAACGCCCGGGCGCGAGCCCGGGCGTCTTCGTTTCAACGATGCGAGACTCTTAAGCGCGAGCGCGCTTCAGGGGCTCGATGACACCGAGGGCCGCGCCGATTTCGGCGAAGGTGGCCAGGACGGTGTCGATCTGTTCGTTGGTGTGGGCCGCGCTGACGCTGGCGCGCAGCAGCGGACGGCTGTCCGGCGTGGCGGGCGGCAGGGCCAGGTTCAGGTAGACGCCGGCCTGCAGCAGGCCGTTCCACATGGCGATGGCGCGTTCCTGGTCCGGCATGGTGGTGGCGACCACCGGGCTGGCGGTCGGGCCGGTGTGGAAGCCCAGGGTCGTCAGGCCGTCGTACAGGCGCTTGGCGTTGTGGTTCAGGCGGTCGCGCAGCTCGGGCTGCTCGATCATGCGGCGCAGGGCCGTCACGGTCGAGGCGACCACGGCCGGCGGCAGCGAGGCGGTGAACATGTACGGACGGCAGACGACGCGCATGACGTCGAAGTCGTCCATGTCCGAGACGCAGAAGCCGCCGATGGCGCCCAGGCTCTTGGAGAAGGTGCCGACGATGAAGTCGACGTCCTCTTCCRCGCCCGCCGCTTCGGCGAGGCCGCGGCCGGTCGCGCCGAGCACGCCCATCGAGTGGGCTTCGTCGACGAGCAGGTAGCCGCCCATCTCGCGCTTGATCGCGGCGATTTCCTTCAGCGGCGCGACATCGCCGATCATCGAATAGACGCCTTCGACCACGATCAGGCGTTCGCCCGGCGCATCGCCCAGGCGGCGCAGGCGCTTGGCCAGGTCTTCAGGGTCGTTGTGGCGGAAGCGGATGACCTCGGCGTGGCCGAGACGCGAGCCGTCGTAGATCGAGGCGTGGCTGTCGGCGTCGAGGATCAGGTGATCGCCGCGACCCACCAGGGTCGACAGCACGCCCAGATTGGCCTGGTAGCCGGTCGTGAAGACCATGGCGTGCTTGCGGCCGTAGAACTTGGCCAGTTCGGTCTCGAGCTCGACGTGAGCCTCGAAGCTGCCGTTGGCGATGCGCGAGCCGGTGGTGCCGGTGCCGCGCTCCTGGACGGCCTTGACCGAAGCGGCGATCGCTTCCTGGTCGAAGGTCAGGCCCAGATAGTTGTTGGTGCCCAGCAGGATCGTCGGGCGACCCTCGACGACGCCCTCGGTCGGCGAGATCACCGAGTCGAAGCGAACCTTGAACGGGTCGGCGCCCGCCTCTTGAATGGCCTTGTACGCGTCGCGATAGGCCAGGTGCTTATCGAATAGCCCCATCAGTTAAGCCCTAGTCCGGAGATCATTGATCAGTTTGGAAAGGTCGCCAACGGTCTCGACTGAGGCCAGGCGATCGAGAGGAATGGAGATGTCGAAGGTGTCTTCGAGTTCCATGATGATGTTCATGAGGGCCAGGGAATCTACGGCGAGATCACGGCCGATATGCGACTCTGCACGCACCTCGACAGGCCGTCCCAGAACCTTGCTCGCCGCTACCCCGATCTCGCGCAAGCTGAGATCCGTCACCGTTTCCATATCTAAATCAAACCTCCGGGAGCCCCACCCGTGACACTACTGTAACGGCGAGTCTGTCAGAATTCCGCCATAATTGAACTAGGCGACGATATTTTTGGGTAGCCAACCCTCAGAACGATACCAATCGACGGTGTTTTTGAACCCATCAATCAGACCGAACACGCTGGGTACTCTCTCCGCCATCGGAGCGCTAGATGGGGTCCAATCTGCGTGAAGCAACTCCTTGGCCTTGCCAAAACCGAATACGGCAGGGGTGCGAGTGGCCGAAGACCAAGCGTCAGCAAGGGCTCCGGCGGCTAAGATCGCTGTGTCGGGAAGCCTTACGAAGCGCGGTTTCGCRCCCATGACGACGCCAGCCGCGCTCATGATTTCCACCCAAGTGTAACCGTCACGCCGCACATCTGACAGCTCGATCAAGCCTGAAATGGGGTTTTTGCAAAAATCCGCAAGCTTGGCCGCCGCGTCCAGAACGTGAATCATTGCGATCCGGCTGGCCGGCGAGAGCACCGGCAGGATCGGGCTTTTCGCGGCCAGCTGAAAAAATCCCAAGGTTTCGGTGTCACCGGGGCCGTAGATCGCGGGTGGGCGCACGATCAAGGCGTCGGGCGCGGCCTCGCGCACGGCGTCCTCGCCGGCGCGCTTGCTGGCGGCGTAGTTTGACAACTGGGGTTCGCGAGCGGCCAGGCTGGAGACGAGGATGAACCGCGCGCCCGCCGCGCGGGCGGCCAGGGCGGCGGCGCGGGCGCCGTCACGGTTGATGGCGTTGAAGCCCTCCAGTGAGGCGGCCTTGATCAGGCCCGCCACATGGACGGCCACCTCGGCGCCGTCGCAGAGGCGATCTAGCGCCCCCGGAGTGTTCAGGTCGCCGGTGACGACCTCGACCTCGATCTCGCGCCAGAGGGGGGAGACCGGGTCGCGGCGCGCCAGGACGCGCGGCGTCCAGCCGTCCCGGGCCAGGGCGCGGACCAGGTGACGGCCCAGGAAGCCCGTGGCTCCGGTGACGGCGACGACCCTGCTAGTCACCGTAGGTCCCGGCCAGATAGGCAGTGCGGGCCTTGGACCGGCTCAGCTTGCCCGACGAAGTTTGGGGCAGGGCGTGGGCGCCGACCAGCTTCACCTTGGCGTCGACGCCATGGCGGGTGCGCAACAGGGTCGTCACCGACTCGACGAGGGCCAGGCGGCTGTCGACATCGCCGCCCCGCGCCTGGACCAGGACCACGATCTGGTCCTCGGGCTCAGCGGGGATCGCGAAGGCGCAGACGTCGCCGCTGCGCAGGCCTTCGATCTCGTGATCCGCTGTCCATTCAAGGTCTTGCGGCCAGATGTTGCGGCCGTTCAGGATGATCAGATCCTTGGCGCGGCCGGTGATGACGATCTCGCCTTCGATGACGAAACCGATGTCGCCAGTGTCCAGCCAGCCGTCGGCCGATAGCACGCGGGCGCTCTCTTCCGGATTGGCGAAATAGCCGCTCATCACCGAAGGACCCTTGGCGAAGATGCGGCCGACGCCGCGCTCGGGCAGCACCTGGCCGTCCTCGCCGCGCACCTCCAGGAAGTGTTCGGGCAAGGCCGGGCCGCAGCGCGCGAAGTCGCGCGCGCGTTCCGAGCTCTCAGGCGCGTCGACGGCCACGGCGTCGCGCTCCAGGCGTTCGACGTCCAGGGTCTCGGCCCGCAGGCCCTTGCCCAGCGGCGCCATCGACAGGGCCAGGGTCGCCTCGGCCATGCCATAGCTGGCCACGAACGCCTTGTCCGAGAAGCCAGCCGGCCCAAAGGCTTCGACGAAGGCCTTCAGCGGCGGCATGCGGATCATGTCGCCGCCCAGACCGGCGCTGCGCCAATGAGCCAGGTCGTAGGCGTCCAGAGGCTGGCCCTGAACCCGGCGGGCGCACAGCTCGTAGCCGAAGGTCGGGCTGTAGGCGATGGTGGCCTTGTTGCGGCCGATCAGGTCGATCCACAGCAGCGGGCGGCGGACGAACGCGCCGGTCGGCAGCAGGTCGACCGACATCTGGCAGCTCAGCGGGCTGAGCAGGAAGCCGATCAGGCCCATGTCGTGATAGAGCGGCAGCCACGAGATGGCGCGGTCTTCCGGGCTCACCTGCAGGCCGTCGCGGGTGATGGCCACGCAGTTGGCCATCAGCGCCTTGTGGCGGACCAGGACGCCGGTCGGCGTACGCGTGCTGCCCGACGAGAATTGCAGGTAGCAGGGATCTTCCGGGCTGATCGTCGGCAGGGCCGCGCCGCCGTCTTCCGGCAGATCGGCCAGGACGCCGGCGAAGTCGAGCCCGGCGCGCTCGCCGATCTCGGCCACCCAGTCCTTCAGCCCGACCGGGCCGATCAGGATCCGAGCCTGGGCGGAGTTCGCCAGGTTCTTGATCTGCTCGATATAGGCTTCCCGGCCGCCCAGGGGCGTCGGCAGGGCCAGGGGGGCGGGCAGCAGGCCGGCGTATTGGCAGGCGAAGAACGCCCGCACGAAGTCGCCGTCGGTCTCGGCCAGCAGGGCGACGCTGTCGCCGGTCTTGGCGCCGGTCGCCAACAGGCGGCGGGCCAGGACCAAGGCGTCCTCGCGCAGCTTGGCGTAGGGCAGGGCCTCGACCAGCTCGCCGCGCAGCGAATACAGGTTGATCCCCGTTTCGCCCTTGGCGGCGAAGTCGAGGGCCTCGGTCAGGGTCGGGAAGTCGGCGAACCGGACTTTGCGGTCAGACGCCGTGGGGGTGATCATAAGAGAGGCCTTCATCGTCTTTTTCGGTGCGGGCGGAGGAATCTTCCGCCGCGAGTCGGGCGAGCCTGCGGCGCGCCATGAAATACATGCCAATGGCCATGGCCAAAGCGGCCGCAACCAGGGCGGCGCCCGCGCCGGTCAGGCCGAACGTCGTAATCAGCGGAACCAGGGCCGCGAGATAGGCGGTCGCCACCACCAGGCGTACGGTCAAGGCCGCGCCCGCGGCGCGCATCGAGACCAGCATCGGCTCCAGCGGCAGGGTCATGACCCCGATCGCGGCGGCCGCGACCTGCCAATTCATGACCCCAGCCGCCGCGCCGTAGCTCTCACCCATGGTTATGGTCAAGATCCAACGGCCCGCGACCAGGCTGACCAGCAGCAGTACGCCCGCCGCGGCGCCGCCGATCAGGCCGATCTGCACGGCCAGCTTGGTCATGGCCAGCCGGCCGCCCGTGGCGCGCATCTTGGCCAGCTCCGGGTAGAGGGCGGGCACCATCAGCCGGGCGGGCTTGGCCATGCCGTCGGCCACCTGCTTGCCGATCCGCCAGAAGGCGGCCTGGGCGGGGCCGAGCAGGGCGCCTACGGCCATGGTCAGCACGTGGGTGAAGCCGACGTCCAGGGTGCTGGAGAAGTTGGTGGCCATGGCGAACCGCCAGACGCCGGGGAAGCCCTGGCCGGTTGGCCCGACCAGGGTGAAACCTTTCAGAAGGCCGCGTCGGTTCAGGTCCCAGATGGCGATCGAGGCGATGTAGAAGAACGAAGCGAAGGTCCCCGCCGCCCAGGCCGCCAGGAAGTACGGCAGCGGCGCGTGGGACACCGCGCAAAGAGCGCAGCCGATCATTCGGACGAACGAACTGATCGCCTGCTCAGCGGCCAGGAAACGGAAACGGTCGAACAGGCGCAGCAGGCCCACGCCAGTGGCCGAGGTCATGACTCCGATCGATACGGCGTAAAGCGCGCCGTAGCCGTGCGTGCCCGCGGGCCAGCGCAGTTCCTGCCAGAAGAACCAGGCCCCGAGAACGCCCAGCAGGATCCCCAGGACGCCGCTGATTAGGTCCAGCAGCAGGGAAAGCCGCAGCACTTGCTGGAACTTGGGCTTGTCGTCGTCCATCAGCGGCCCGGTGCCGTAGGTCAGCAGGGTCTGCCAGGACTGGAAGTGCGCCACCTCGCCCAGGAACTGTGCGAAGGCGTTGATCAAAACCAGGACGCCGAACGTTTCCTTGCCGAGGCTACGGGCGGTCAGGGCGATATAGGCCAAGCCGACCACGGCGTTGACCACGCGGCCGCTCAGCAGCTGGCCGGCGTTGGCCAAGACCTTCTTGAGCGGAGAGGTCGAGGCAAGCGGGGTCTGAGCGTCGGTCATGCCGTGCGCTCCAGCTTGTCGACGATGGCGCGGGCCGCGCGCACCGAGGCCGGCGTGTTGCTGACGTCGAAGGTCTCGTCGATGCCCCAGACCTGGGTCTCGCGGTATTGATCGTGATTGGCGAACGCCCCGTCGAGCCCATCGCCCAGGCCGTCGATGGTCTCCAGCACGGGACCGAACAGCCAATGGTGGAAGCTGGGATCGCCACACCACGCCACGCCGCTGGAATTGAGGAACAGGCACGGCTTGGGCGTGCGCAGGAACTCGTAGACCTGGCTGGAGACGTCGCCGAGATAGAGGTCGGCGGCCTTGGTGTAGGTCATGTCCGCGGCGGCCGGCCCGCCCAGGTCGACGTGGATGCGGGGGTGTTCGGCGAAAGCCCTGAACGCCGCCCGCTCCTCGGTCGAGGCGGTCTCGAACAGGCGGATGTGCGGAGAGAAGATCAGGTTGTAGCGGTCGTTGGCCGCGAAGAACTCCAGCACCTGCTTGCCCCACTTGGGCCAGGAGCCCAGTTCGGCGTGGAAGTGCGGATTGTACAGCACCACCGGACCGGGGTGTTCGAATTGAGGGGCGGCGCGTTGCGGCAGGTCATCGACCAGGTCGAACTTGGGATAGCCGACCATGGCGCAGGTGTCTTCGGTGACCCAACCTTCCTGCAGCATGCGGTCGCGCTGCTTGCGGCCGGCGGCCATGACCAGATCGAAAATCTTCAGGCGCGGCTCGAACGGTCCTCCGCGGTCGCCGGCTCCGTGCTGGGTGTAGACCAGCAGCGGACGGCGCACGCCCAGCCGGCGGAGCAGGGCTGTGGTGCGCTCGGGCGTGATTACGGCGTCGTAGCGAGCCAGGCGCGGAGCGTTGGCGATCAGCATCGGCGCCTTGGGCGGCAAGCCGCCGCCGCCGAAATGACGCAGCCACGCCGGCGGCAGCAGGACCAGCTCGATCGGCGCGCCGCCCAGTTCGGCGATCAGGCCGGCGACATAGTCGATCAGTTCGGGTGTGGTCGCGGCGATCTCGACCTTGATGGCCGGCCAACGCCGGGCCATGGCGACGGCCACCGACAGGCTGTGCCAAACCTGGTGGTGTTGCGCGATATAGAGGAAGCAGACGCGTTTTCTGGCGGCCACGTCAGCGTCGCGGCTCCAGCCGGGTTCTAACGCGGCCGTTCAGCACGACGCGGTCGCCCTTGTCGGTGACATTGTAGCTGTTGGCCCGGGTGCTGCCCTTGGGACCGCCCCCCGCGATGCCGGCATCGCCGCTGACCTCGCCCGTCCGCATGTCGATCAAGGCCTGGGGGGCGTCGAACGTGTAGCCCTCGGCGCTGGTGATCTTCACGTCTTCCGACAGCAGTAACTTGTGCTCGGCCTCGCGATAGAGGCCCGACTTGGCGGTGGCCTGGCTGGGATCGGGCGCGCCGTAGCCGCGCACCAGCAGCGGCGCGGTCAGGCGGACCAGGTTCTGGTCCTTGGCGTCGCGCTCGGCATGGTCGGCGGTGATCAGGAAGGCCCGGCCGTCCTTCAGCACGCCCGTGAAGCGCGGCTTGTTCAGCAGCAGCGGCGTGGAGGCGGCCTGGGTCTGGAGCTTGTTCGAGGCGAAGCTGCGCCACGAGGCCTGGCCGACCACGGCCACGCCGACGCCGACGGCGAAGATGGCCAGGACCAGGCGCAGGCGGCGGACCGGCTTCCGCCGGCGATTGCGGGCCCGTTCAGCGGCGGTTTCGGTGGGGGGGACGGCGGAGGCGCCATCTGTCTGGGTGAGCATTTGGGGGAATGGATAGTCCCACGTCGTCATTCGCCCAAGACCTTTGTTTCCCGGTGCGCGGTCCTGGCGCATGGCGGTGGGGTGCAAATGGGGGCGGCCGACGCCCCGTCAAGTTCGATTGCCTGCCGGTTGTTTAGGGCGCCGAACCGCGTGATCCTCGCTGGTACGCCGTGTAAGGATCCGCGTCATGTTCCATCGTCCGTCGCAGCACAAGGATTTCGGCGTCTTCCTGCCCGTGGCCAACGGCGGCTGGATCGTCTCGAAGACGACGCCGCCCCTGGACGGTCTCTATGCCCAGAACCGCGCCGCCGCCGTGGCCGCCGACCAGGTGGGTATGGATTTCGTGATGTCGATGGGCAAGTTCCGCGGCTTCGGCGGCGAGACCGACCACTGGGGAACCTCGCTCGAGTCGGTGACCTTGATGGCCGCCATCGCCGAGGCGACGACGAACGTCCGCATCTGGGCCACGGTCCATCCGCTGCTGCAGAACCCGGCCGTGGCCGCCAAGATGATCGCCACCCTGGACCACATCAGTGGTGGCCGAGCCGGTCTGAACATCGTCGCCGGGGCCTACAAGGCCGAATTCGACCAGATGAGCGCCTGGGACGATTCGCTGGACCACGACGACCGCTACGGCCTGGCCGAGGAGTGGACGACCATCGTCAAGCGCCTGTGGACCGAGGACAGCGTCGACTTCGCCGGCAAGTATTTCACGATGAAGGACTGCCAGTCCAAGCCTAAGCCCCTGTCCAAGCCGCGCCCCGAATTGATCTGCGCGGGCATGTCGGATCGCGGCTTTCAGTTCTCGGTGCGCGAAGCCGACGCCTGCTTTATCGGCGGCCGCTCGCGCGAAGAGCACCGCGAGGCCTCCCGACGGGCCAAGCAACTGGCGGAAAGCCTGGGCAAAACGGTTCGCACCTATGCCATGTGCACGATCATCCACGCCGAGAGCGACGCCGGCGCCGAGGCCCTGGTCCGCCGCTACGCTGAGGGGGCTGACATCGGCGCGATCCTGGCCATGCTGGCCAGTTGGGGCGTGCCGGCCGACCGGCTGCAGGCGGTGGTCGCCAAGCAGGGCGCTTTCATGACCCAGACCGTCGTCGGTTCGCCCGCCACCTGCCGCGAACAGATCGAAGCGTTCATGGTCGAGTGCGAGCTGGACGGGCTGATGCTGATCTTCCCGGACTATGAGGAAGGGCTGGCCATGTTCGGCGGCGAGATCCTGCCAAAGCTGCGGGCTGTGTTCTCGTGAGCCTGGCCTTGAATTTGAAAGACTGGATCGCGCCCGAACGGACGGCGCTGCTGATCGTCGACATGCAGACCGATTTCGCCTCCTCCGAAGGCGCGGCGGGACGCTGGGGACTCGACCTTTCCACCGTTCCCCCGGCGCTGACGGCCGCCGAGCGGCTGGCGGAGGCCGCCCGGACGGCCAAGATCCCGGTGGTGTTCTCCGGCCTGTTCACGACACCCGAGACCGACTCCTCGGCCTGGAACGAGCGGATGCGGCGGCGGGGCGACGACCCTTCGGTCGACGCGGCGCTCTGCCGGGCGGACGAGGCCGGCAGCGCCTTTGTCGGTCCCCAGCCCCAGCCGGGCGAACTGATCATCCGCAAGGTCCGCTACAGCGCCTTCTGGGACACCGACCTCGACGCGCGACTGAAGACGCTGGGTGTCGACACCCTGGTGATCGCGGGCCTGACGACCGAGTGCTGCGTCGACGGCACGGCGCGCGACGCCTTCAACCTCGACTACCATGTGTTCGTCGCCGCCGACGCTTGCGCCGCTTACGAACCGGACTTGCACGCCGGGGCTCTGAAGATGCTGGACCTCAACACCGCCATCCTGACCGACTCGGCCAGCGTCGCCGCCGCCTGGAGCGCCTGAGTGCCGCCGATCTCCCAGGCTGACCGCGCCGCGATCGCCGCCGCCATCGACGAAGATGAGCTGGTCGAACTGGCCTTGACCCTGGGCAACATCCCTAGTCGTTCGGGGCAAGAGCGAGAGGCTGGCCAGTTTGTCCACGACTGGATGGCGCGCGAGGGTTTCTCGCCGCGCAAGGTCGGCGCGACGCCGGAGCGGTTCAATGTCATCGGCGCCTATGGCGGCCTGGGGAGGGGCAAGAACCTGCTGTTCACCGCCCATCTCGACACCGAGAGCCCGACCCGCGATCCCGACCTCGACGTCCACAAGTACAGCCCCGCCACATTGGCCGACCCGGAGTGGGAGCGCTGCTGGATCGAGGACGGGGTGCTGCGCGGCTATCCGATCGCCAACGATCGTGGGCCGATGAGCTGCTTCCTGATCGCGGCCAAGGCGCTGAAGGCCGCCGGCTACGGCCTGGCCGGCAAGATGTACCTGACCGCCTGTCCCGGCGAGATCGGGCCCGAGCCGATCGAGGAGCATCGTGGGATCGCCTACCTCGGCAAGGACATCGGCGCCCACTACCTGTTTCACCACGGCGGCGTCGCGCCCGACTACGCCATCGCCGCCGAGGGCTGCGACTTCGGCTGGACCTCGGTCGGCTGCGGCTATGCGGTGTTCCGCCTGCGGTTGTGGGGCGAGGGGACCTTCACCCCGCTGCTGCGCCATCCGGAGCGCGCCAGCGACCACCGAAACCCGATCTATCGGGTCGGTGCGCTGACCGACGCCATCCACGCCTGGACCCGCGATTGGGAGGCCGCCAGCCGCTACGAGAGCGAAGGCGGGATCGCCGAGCCCAAGGTTCAGCTTTGCGCCATTCGAGGGGGCGTGCCCTACCAGTTCGGCGATGGAACCGAGGTGGTCAGCCTCTATCTCGAGGTCGGGCTGAACCCCCGTCAGAAGGCCGCCGACGCGCAGCACGCCCTGGAAGCCATGGCGCGCGCGGCGGGCGTGGGGCGGGTCGAGATCGAGCCGGTCGTGGTCCGCCACGGCTTCGAGGCCGCCGCCGGCGAGGTCGCGCCGCTGGTCGGGGCGGTGGACGCGGCCACGCGTCTGGGCCTGGGTCGCCCGGCGGCGCTGGCGAGCCCGGTCTATTCCAGCATGTGGCGCGACCACAACGTCTTCAACATGCACCGGATTCCGGCGATCACGACGGGCCCGAAGCGCTGGCGGCCGTCACCGAAGGACCTGGCCGACAGCGCCTTGATCTACGCGCTTACGGCCCTGGCGGTCTGTGGGCGGGCCGATGGCGACGAGGCGGCGCGGGCCTCTTCCGTCTATCCGGACAATCCGTTCGGGGTGTAAGCGCGGAACGCTCATCCCGGCTTCCGGGGCGCGTGTGGGACGCCGGTCGGAGCTGCTCAATTCCCCGACCGGCAGGCGCGTCGACAGTAAGGGGCCATCGACGTCCCTCCGATGGGGAGACGCCCCCACGAACGGTCTCCCTCTAACTCGCGGCGATGGAAAACGCCCATTCTGGGTTTCGAAGGCTCGGGTCTTGCGGAACGCCTCTTGCCACAAAGTGTCAGCAGCCCGAGCCGTCGCGCTTGTCACGGCGGGTTGGAACACCGAAGTTCCGGGAACGTTGTCGTCGCTCGGGCTTCGCCACAGCCCTGCTCGGCCAGGAGACGCCCATGACCCCGGACGATCAGCCCGCTATGGATCTTGTCGAGGTTTCGGT
This sequence comes from Caulobacter sp. P4_E5, assembly GCF_056401555.1. Classification (NCBI taxonomy): domain Bacteria; kingdom Pseudomonadati; phylum Pseudomonadota; class Alphaproteobacteria; order Caulobacterales; family Caulobacteraceae; genus Caulobacter; species Caulobacter sp. P4_E5. The sequence continues at coordinate 41,338 of NZ_JBFUJD010000008.1, read as the reverse complement.
CGACGCCCTCGTCGATCGCTATCGGCGGGTGCGTCGGCGCACCGAGGTCCTGGCCGCGCCGCTGTCGCCCGAAGACCAGGCGGCCCAATCCATGCCGGACGCCAGCCCCACCAAGTGGCATCGGGCCCATACGACCTGGTTCTTCGAGACCTTCCTGCTGACGCCGTTCCTGGCCGGCTACGAGGTTTACGACCAGACCTTCGGCTATCTGTTCAATTCCTATTACGAGGCCGTCGGCCCTCGGCAGCCGCGCCCGCAACGGGGCCTGCTGACCCGGCCCTCGGTCCAGACGGTGGGCGCCTATCGCGCCCATGTCGACGCGGCCATGGCCCGCCTGCTGGCCGGTCCGCTGACGCCGGAGATCCTGGAGCGTATCGAGCTGGGCCTGGCGCATGAGGAGCAGCATCAGGAGCTGATCCTGATGGACATCCTGCACCTGTTCGCCCAGTCGCCGCTGAGTCCCGCCTACCAGCCGGGCCACGCGGCGCCGCGCCCCGATCCGGGCCCGCAGCGCTTCCACCGCTTCGCCGGCGGCCTCGTCGAGATCGGGGCCTGCGAGGCGGGCTTCGCGTTCGACAACGAGCGGCCGCGCCACAAGACCTATGTCGCCCCGTTCCGCCTGGCCGATCGGCTGACGACCAATGGCGAGTGGCTGGCCTTCATCGAGGCCGGCGGCTACGCCAGGCCCGATCTCTGGCTCTCCGAGGGCTGGGCCAAGGTCCAGGAAGAGGGCTGGGAGGCGCCGGCCTATTGGCGGCGCGAGGGCGGCGGCTGGACCACCATGACCCTGCGCGGCCGCCACCCCGTCGATCCGAACGCGCCCGTCGTCCATGTCAGCTACTACGAGGCCGCCGCCTATGCCGCCTGGGCGGGCCGCCGCCTGCCGACCGAGGCCGAATGGGAGGCCGCCGCCACCGCGACCGGAGTCTCGGCCTCGCGCCAGCTCTACGGCTCGGCCTGGCAATGGACCGCCAGCGCCTACAGTCCCTATCCGGGCTTCAAGCCGGGGGCGGGCGCGCTGGGCGAGTACAACGGCAAGTTCATGGTCAGCCAGATGACCCTGCGCGGCGGCTGCGAAGCCACGCCGCCGGGTCACACGCGGGCGACCTATCGCAACTTCTTCCATCCCGGCAGCCGCTGGATGTTCGGCGGCGTGCGTCTGGCCGACGACGACCGCCTGGCCGAGGTGACGCCGGAGAACGGCTTCCTCAACGAGGTGATCGCCGGCCTGTCGGCCTCGCCCAAGACCTTGCCGGCCAAGTACTTCTACGACGCCGAGGGCTCGCGCCTGTTCGAGGCGATCTGCGAGCTACCGGAATACTACCTGACCCGCACCGAGACGGCCTTGCTGCGCGCGATCGCGCCGGAGCTCGCCGCGCGCATCCCGGCCGGCGCGGCCCTGGTCGAGTTCGGCAGCGGGGCCAGCACCAAGACCCGCATCGTGCTGGACGCCGCGCCGCAGATCGCCGTCTACGCGCCGATCGACATTAGCCCCAACGCCTTGGACGAAGCCGCCGCCAGCCTGCGCGCGGACTACCCCGCGCTGGCCATCGCGCCGCTGGTCGAGGACTTCACCAAAGCCCTCGATCTGCCGGAGGGCGCCAAGGGCCACACGCCGGTCGGCTTCTTCCCCGGCTCGACGATCGGCAATTTCGCGCCGCATGAGGCCGAGGCATTGCTGCGCCAGGCGCGGGAGCTGCTGGGCGAGGGCTCTCTGTTCATCGTCGGGGCCGACGTCGCCAAGGATCCGGCGGTGCTGATCCCGGCCTATGACGACGCCCAGGGCGTGACGGCGGCGTTCAACCGCAACGTCCTGGTCCATATCAACCGCGAGCTGGGCGGGACCTTCGATCCCTCGGCCTTCGCCCACAAGGCGGTATGGAACGCGGACGAGAGCCGGATCGAGATGCATCTGGAAAGCACGCGCGACCAGATCGTCATGGTCGGCGACTACGGCTTCCGGTTCGCCGCCGGCGAGACCATTCACACCGAGAACTCTTACAAGTACCCGGCCGAGGCCTTCGAGGCGATCGCCCGCCGCGCCGGCTGGACCGTGGCCCAGCGCTGGGTCAGCGCCGATCCCGCTTTCGCGGTTTACGCCCTCACGGCCTAGAGGGGCGGCCTAAAGGCCGTTCTCCTGATCAGCACGCGCGAAAACGCGCCGGTTCCGAAGGCTCGGAGCCGGCGCGTCTCGGGTAGGCGTCCGCGCGCTCTTTTCTAGAGCGCGCGTTCTCCGGGGCGACCGCCGCGCGAGGACGAACCGCCCTTGCGTCCGGCGTTCGCCGCGAGATCGCGATCCTTGGCGAAGCTGCGCTTTTCGCTGGGCACGCTAGCTCCGCCCTTCCTGGCGATCTCGCGTCGGCGTTCCGGGTCCATGGCGGCGAAACCGCGACGACCGCGGGGACGTTCGCTATCGGTGTCCATGTGGGGGCTCCTAGTCGGACAGGTCACAGGCGGTACGGGCGAGATCAGGCGCCATAGGGACGGTCGTCCCCTGGATCGACCGGCGGCGAGGTGGGGGGCTCCTCGACGGGGGCGACACCGGGCTCGTACTCGGGCGGCTTAGGCTCGGGCGGAGGCGGGGCGTCTGGGTCGGTCACTGGCGTCGTTTCCTGCGCGTTCCGGTGAAGTAACCAGCGAAGACGCTTTCGGTTCACCGTGCGATGACACTAATTGCACAGCACCGGGACGAGCCGGCCGCCGAGGAGACGCCCGAGAATGCCTCGCAGGACCAAGCAAATGGTCAATCGCGCCGCGTCCCACTGGCGTTTGGCGCTGGGTTTGGCGGTCGGAATTATCGTGTGGACGGCGGCGAAATTTTTCGGCGCGCCGCGCGGCGCCCACCTGTTGCTGGGCTGGGACAGCGGCGCGGGCGCCTATCTGCTAACCACCTGGCAGCTGTTTCTACGCGCCGACGAGGCCGAGGTGCGCTCGCGCGCCGCCCAGGAGGACGAGGGCGTGCCGGTGCTGCTGCTGATCATCCTGGCGGCCATCATCGCCAGCCTGGGAGCGGTGATCGACGCCATGATCGCCGCCAAGAACACGGACGCCGGCGCCCAGGCCTTCATCGCCACCTGCGCCGGCGTGACCCTGGTGCTGTCGTGGCTGGTGCTGCAGTCGGTGTTCGTCCTGCACTACGCCCACCGCCACTTTGGCGAGGGCCGGAGCAAGGGTGGCATCCAGTTTCCAGGAGAGCCGCCCTCCGGCTACATGGACTTCGCCTATCTGGCGTTCAGCGTGGGGGCGACCTTCCAGGTTTCGGACAACAGCATCCTGACCTCGAGGCTGCGCCGCCTGGTCACCGCCCACGCCGCCACGGCCTATTTCTACAACACCGCCATCCTGGCCCTGGGCATCAACATCATCGCCACCCTGGTGGGCGGCTGAGGTTAGCCGGGGCGACCGCCCCCTGGCCCACCCATGCCGCCGCCACGCCCTCCACGACGGCCCCCGCCGCCTTCGCCGCGCCCGCCGCCACGTCCCGGGCGTAAGCCCGCCTGCGACGGTGTCTTGGGCAGCTCGTCCAGCTTCAGGACGCCATCCTTGTTGGTGTCGAGCAGGGCGAAGCGAGTCTTGGCGGCCTTGGTCGCCTCGTCCTTGGTGATGCGGCGATCGAAATTGCCGTCGGAGGCCATGACCGGCTCCGGCTCGGCGATCAGGCCGAACAGGGCCGCCCCCTGCAGGACGTTGCTCCCCTGCGGACGCCGGCGTGGGGCGTCGCCGCCGCCGTCCGGGCCCTGGCCCATCGGTCCGCGCCGCATCGCGCCCGGCGCCGCGCCGCCGATGATCTCCGGGGCGATGCGGGTTTCGTAGGTCGAGACCTCGAAGCCGTCGACCACGCCATTGTGGTCGCCGTCGACCACGGCGAAGAAGCGCAGCGAGTCAGCGACGAACTCGTCCCGCGCCAGGGCGCCGTCATGATTGGCGTCAGCGCCGGCGAACCAGGCCGCTACGGGATAGGGGGCGCCGCCCGCGGCGCGGAAGGGCTCGCCGGCCGGGCTGATGAACAGCTGAGGGCCGCCACCAAGGCCAAGCCCGCCTTCACCGCGCGCCCCGCCGGGACCGCCCCGATCTCCGGGACCTTCTGGCGGCGCGCTGGCGCAGCCGGCGAGGGCGGCGGCGAGGGCGGCGGTCAGGCCGAGCGAACGAAGCATCATCCGGGAAATCTCCAATCAGCCAAGCTTTGAAGCCCGGCAGGATGTCCCGGTGATGTCAGGCCGCGCCTCCAGCCTTGCGGTCATGCAACACTCGCCCCCGTTCGGCCGCAATGGGCCGCCGAAGATTGCCGCAGGATATCTTCAGGCCGGGAGGAGCACGCAGGCCCGTAGGCCGCCGCTCGCACGGTTGTGCAAGGTGACGTCGCCGCCGTGGGCGCGGGCCAGGGAGCGGACCACCGCCAAGCCCAGGCCGATCCCGCCGGTCTCGCGGTTGCGCGAGGGCTCGCCGCGATAGAAGGGCTCGAACACCCGCTCCAGCTCGCCAAGCGGCACGCCAGGACCGTCGTCGTCGATCTCGATGATGGCCATGCCGTCCTCGACATAGACCCGACCGCGCGCCGCACCGCCATACTTGAGAGCGTTGTCGACGAGGTTGGAGATCAGGCGCTTCAGCGCCACCGGATCGCCCTCGACGATCACCTTCTCGGACCGCTCGACCGTGGCCTCGCCGCCGGTCTCGGCCGCCTCGTCCATCACGCTTTCGACCAGGGAGGACAGCTCCAGCTTGGTGCGTTCGGCCGGGCGCTGGGTGTCGCGTACGAAGCCCAGGGTGGCGGCGATCATCGCCTCCATCTGGTCGATATCGGCGGCCAGCTTGGGGCGGATGTCGTCCGGCGCGGCCTCGATGCGGAACTTCAGGCGGGTCAGCGGCGTGCGCAGGTCGTGGGCGATCGCCCCGACCATGGCCGTTCGGTCCTCGACATAGCGGCGCAAGCGCTCCTGCATCATGTTGAAGGCCATGGCGGCGGCGACCACCTCGCCCGAGCCAGAGATGCTGAGCGGCGGCGTGCGCGGGTCCTTGCCCAGGCGTTCGGCGGCGTCGGCGAAGGCGGTGATCGGCTGGGCCAAGCGCCGCGCGAAAAGCCAGGCCAGCGGCGTCACGGCGGCCACTGACAGCAGCAGGATCAGCAGAATCCGCTGTTGCCAGCTGTCGAAGCGGAAGGTCGGCTTGGGCTCGACCACCAGCCAATGGCCGTCGCTCTGGCGGACGCCCAGCTTGAAGTCGCCGAAGATCAACGGCTCGTCCTTGGCCTGGAGGCGGGGCCCGCCGGGGCCGCCGGAGCCGGGCTCGCGGGCGAAGGGTTCGCGCGTTCCGCCGTTCGGCCCGACGCGGCCGTCGGGCTTGGGCGGCGTGACAGGCGTACGGCGCACGAAGAAGCGCGGGCCGTTGTCGATCTGCAGCTCGATGCGGTTCGCCGGCACGTCGATCGCGCGGCCGATCCCGGCCTTGAAGTCAGCGCGTCGCGGGCTGTCCGGACCCAGCGAACGGATCGAACCGTGCTGCTTGACCACCAGCAGGCGGCCGTCGCGCGGCTGGACCGGCTCGCCCGACTTCAGCGCGCGCACGATCTCGCTGGACCGGTAGAACTCCGGCGGGGGCGGTGGCAGGTTGAAAATGACCGCGATCGAGATCAGCTGGGCCGCCACCAGGGTGATGATGACAAGGCCCAGGGCCTGGACGAACAGCGGCGCGCCGCGCCGGAAGATGGTCATGGGGTGCGGACGACCTTGGCGGTGAACATATAGCCTTCGCTGCGGATCGTGCGGATCAGCTCACTGCCGCCGCCGTCGTCCAGCTTGCGGCGCAGGCGGCTGATCTGGACGTCGATGGCGCGGTCATAGGCGTCGCTGTCGCGGCCGCGGGCCAGGTCAAGCAATTGGTCGCGGGTCAGCACGCGCTGCGGACGCTCGACGAAGGCGCGCAGCAGCGAGAACTCGCCGCTGGAGAGATTGACCACCACCGACTGCGGCGAGCGCAGTTCGCGGCGGACAAGGTCCAGGCGCCAGCCGGCGAACTCGCAGGCCGCGCCCATGGCGTCGTCGACCGCGCGGGGCTCCTGGCGACGGCGCAGCACGGCGCGGACGCGGGCCAGCAGCTCGCGCGGATTGCAGGGCTTGGGCAGGTAGTCGTCGGCGCCGAGCTCCAGGCCGACGATGCGGTCAGTTTCCTCGCCCATGGCCGACAGCATGATGATCGCCGGGCCATCGTTGGTGGCCGAAAGGCGCCGGCAGATGGCCAGGCCGTCCTCGCCAGGCAGCATGACGTCCAGCACGATCAGGTCGACCGGCCCGCGCGCCAGCACCTGCTCCATGGTGCGGGCGTCCTGGGCGGCCTCGACCGCGTAGCCGTGGCGGGTGAGGAAGTCGGAGACGACGTCGCGGATGCCCGGATCGTCATCGACGATCAGGATGCGCGGAGCAGCGCCCCGCTGAGCGTCGACGTCGCCTTGGCCAATGGTCCCTGGGACGGTGTTCTGGACGTTTTCCATGCGATTTTCCTGTCACGCCCCCGTCACGTTCAGATTTCACGCCTGAAACAGGGGCGCAACCCAGTCGTGGGATCCCCATAGGGCGATCCCCTATGGGGGCCGATGTCGCACCGACGGCCCACTGTCCCCCTCGTGAGGTCGGCGGCGAATGGGGCTCGGCCTGCCTCTCCCCCCTTGGCAGGCTGGGCCCCGACCACCCTCGGCCTGGCGATCCCTCAGCCCGGCGAGTGGTTTTTGGGCGCCTGGTAGGCGTCGCCCTGAGCCTGCATCGCCGCGATCACCCGGTCGCCCACGAACGGATTGTTGCGCCGCTCGGCCGCGAAGGTCGACATCGGGCCGTGGCCAGGCACGAACTGTACGTCACCGCCCAAGGGCCAGAGCTTCTGGGTGATCGAGTCCAGAAGGTCCTGGTGGTTGCCCAGCGGGAAGTCGGTGCGGCCGATCGAGCCCTGGAACAACACGTCCCCGACCTGAGCGAAGCGTGCTTCGCGATGGAAGAACACCACGTGGCCCGGCGTATGGCCGGGGCAGTGGAAGACCTCGAACTCGGTCTCGCCCAGGGTGACTGTGTCGCCGTCCTTCAGCCAGCGGTCGGTGACGAAGATCCGGGCCTCGGGCACGCCGTACATTTCGCCGGTCTGCTGGATGCGGTCGATCCAGAACTGGTCGTCCTCGTGCGGGCCCTCGATGGGGACGCCTGTGCGGACCTTCAGCTCGGCCGCGCCGCCGGCGTGGTCCATATGGCCGTGGGTGATCCAGATCTTCTCCAGGGTCAGACCCTTGTCGGCGATGGCCTTGAGCAGGCGGTCGACCTCGCCGCCGGGATCGATGACGGCGGCCTTCAGGGTCTTGGCGCACCAGACGATCGTGCAGTTCTGCTGCAGCGGGGTGACCGGGGCGATCACGGCGCGGATGGGCGACTCGGCGCTCATGCGGCGGCTCCAAAACGAAAACGGGCGGAAGCTGTAAAGCCTCCGCCCGTTCGAACTAAGCGTTATCCGCTCCGGTTCAAGCGCTTATTGGGCGCCCGGCAGACCGGTCGGAGGCGCGTCGTCGTCCAGTTCGTGGACTTCGCCGCGCAGGCCCTTGCCCACGTGGCTCTTGCGGTAGCCGTAGGCGAAGTAGAACACCAGGCCGATGACAGCCCAGATCGGCAGCAGCAGCTTGGCCTTCATCGGCAGGTAGAAGAACAGCACCAGGCAGCCGAYGATGGCCAGCGGGGCGATGATCCAGACCAGCGGCGTCCTGAACGGACGGCGACGATCCGGATCCTTGATCCGCAGCATCATCACGGCGATCGCCACCATCAGGAAGGCGAACAGGGTGCCGGAGTTGGAGATGTCGGCCAGCTGACCGACCGGGAAGAAGGCCGCGGCCACCAGCACCAGGCCGCCGGTGACCATGGTCACGATGTGCGGCGTCTTGAACTTCGGGTGGACCTTGCTCAGCACGCTGGGCAGCAGGCCGTCGCGCGACATCACGAAGAAGATGCGGGTCTGGCCGTAGATCATCATCAGGATGACCGAGGGCAGGGCCAGACCGGCCGCGAGGCCGAGCAGGTTGCCGACGGCCGGATGGCCGATCTCGCGCAGAACGTGGGCCAGGGCTTCCTTAGAGCAGACCAGCGGCATGGCGCCGACGGCCGTGATTTCCTTGCAGCGCGCGGCCAGTTCGATCGAGCCGGGCGACAGGACTTCGTGGTTCAGGCCGAAGACGGGTTGAGCGCCATAGGCGCCGACAGCGCCGCCGGCGACCAGCAGATAGAAGATGGTGCAAATGACCAGCGAACCGATCAGACCAATCGGGACATTGACCTGCGGATTGCGGGTTTCCTCGGCAGCGGTCGACACGGCGTCGAAGCCCACATAGGCGAAGAAGATCGAAGCCCCGGCCCCGATGACCCCGGCGGTGGCCAGGGGGGCGAAGGGGTGGAAGTTTTCCATCTTCATGACCGGCACGGCCAGGAAGACGAAGGCGGTCAGGGCGCTGATCTTGATGGCGACCAGGAAGCCGTTGACGGTCGCGCTTTCCTTGGTGCCCAGCACCAGCAGCCAGGTGACCAGCAGCGAGATCAGCACGGCCGGCAGGTTGATGACGCCGCCGGCATAGGGGCCGGCTGTCAGCATGTCAGGTATGTCGATGTGCGCCAGGTGCTCGATCAACCCGACTACGTATCCCGACCACCCCACGGCCACGGCGGAGGCCGCCACGGCGTATTCGAGGATCAGGGCCCAACCGACCAGCCAAGCGAAGAACTCGCCCAGGACGGCGTAGGAATAGGTGTAGGCGGAGCCCGCGACGGGGACCATCGAGGCCAGTTCGGCGTAGCAGAGGGCGGCGACGGCGCAGACGGCGCCCGCGATGACGAACGACAGCATCATGCTGGGACCGGCCTTTTGGGCCGCTTCGGCGGTCAGCACGAAGATACCGGTGCCGATAATGCCGCCGATGCCGAGCAAGGTCAGCTGCACAGGCCCGAGCGAGCGATGCAGCGACTTCTTCTCGGCGGTCGCTAGGATCGCATCGAGCGATTTAACGCGCCACATAGTTCCTCCTGGATACGCACGACTCCCCCCGGGGGTCGCCCTTGGATAAATTTTGCGGACCGTGACCCGTTTATGAGCATGGGGTCAAGGCCAAGCCGCGAGGGGGCGTAAATGCTACCCGTAGGCCTGACTCGTCTAGCCCTGCTTGGCGCGCGCGCCATCGAGCGCTAAAGCCGAGCTGATGTTGCCCATTTTCGAGGCCCTTCCGGCGCTGAAAGGCGCCCTGAGCACGCGGGAGGCCGCCGTTCTCGTCGCGCCGCCGGGGGCGGGCAAGACCACGGCCGTTCCGTTGGCGCTGTTGGACGAGCCCTGGGTCCAGGGCCGCAAGCTGATCGTGCTCGAGCCTCGCCGCCTGGCCGCCCGCGCCGCCGCGTCGCGCATGGCCGCCAATCTGGGCGAGACGGTGGGCGAGACGGTCGGCTTTCGGGTCCGCCTGCAGTCCAAGGTCTCGGCCCGGACCCGGATCGAGGTGGTCACCGAGGGCGTCTTTACCCGGATGATTCTCGACGACCCGGGTTTGGACGGCGTTGCGGCCGTGCTGTTCGACGAGTTCCACGAACGCAGCCTGGACGCCGACCTTGGCCTGGCCTTCGCCCGCGACGTCCAGAGCGTGCTGCGCGACGACCTGCGCCTGCTGGTGATGTCCGCCACCCTGGACGGGGCGCGGATCTCGGCCCTGCTGGCCGATGCGCCGATCGTCGAGAGCCAGGGGCGGATGTTCCCGGTTGACACCCGCTATCTCGGCCGAGACGAGCGTCAGCGGCTGGAGGAACGCGTCGGCCGCGCCGTCGAGCGAGCCCTGGCGGAGGAGACCGGCAGCGTCCTGGTCTTCCTGCCGGGCCAAGGCGAGATCCGCCGCGCCGAGAGCTGGCTGAACGAGCGCCTGCGTCGGCCGGACGTCGATGTCGCGCCGCTGTATGGCGCCTTGGAGCCGGCCGTGCAGGACCGCGCCATCGGCCTCGCGCCGGCCGGCCGCCGCAAGGTGGTGCTGGCGACCTCGATCGCCGAGACCAGCCTGACCATCGAGGGCGTCCGAGTGGTGATCGACGCCGGCCTGGCCCGCGTGCCGCGCTACGACCCGGCCTCGGGCATCACCCGGCTCGACACGATCCGCGTCAGTCGCGCCGCCGCCGACCAGCGCCGGGGCCGCGCCGGCCGCACCGAGCCCGGTGTCTGCTACCGCCTGTGGGACGAGCCCGAGACCCGGGCGCTGCCCGCCTTCGCGCGGCCGGAGATCCTGGAGGCCGACCTGTCGCGCCTGGCCCTGGACCTGGCCCGCTGGGGTGCGCGCGATCCTTCGGGCCTGACCTTCCTGGACCCGCCGCCCGCCGCCGCCTTCGCCGAGGCGCGGACCCTGCTGACCCGCATCCAGGCGCTGGACGGGCAGGGCGACCTGACCGCCCACGGCAAGGCGCTGGCCGAAATGCCGCTGCCGCCGCGCCTGGCCCACATGGTCGTGCGCGCCGCCGCCTCGGGCCAGGCCCGTGAAGCCGCCGAGATCGCCGCGGTGCTGACCGAGCAGGGACTGGGCGGCAAGGACGTCGACCTGCGGCGGCGGCTGGAGGGCTTGCATCGCGACCGCTCGCCACGCGCCCGCGACGCCATGGCCCTGGTCGAGCGCTGGAGTCGCGCGGCCGGAAGGTCCGCAAACACAAAGGGGGGCGGCGCCAAGTCACTGGAGATCGGCGTGATGCTGGCCGAGGCCTATCCCGAGCGGGTGGCCAAGGCGCGCGGCAAGCCGGGCGAGTTCCAGCTGGCCGGGGGCCGCGGGGTCTATCTGGAGCCGACCGATCCGCTGGCCCGCGAGACTTGGCTGGCCGTGGGCGAGCTGGGCGGCGGCGACAGCCGCGACCGCATCCTGCTAGCGGCCGCCGTCGACGAAGCCGACCTGCGCGAGACCTTCGCCGACCGCCTGGTCGCCGAGGACCGCCTGGAGACCGCTGGCGGCAAGGTCCGCGCCAAGCGGCTGCTGCGCCTGGGCAAGCTGGTCTTGGCCGAGCGGCTGATCGAGAATCCCGACCCCGCGATGATCGCCGGCGCCCTGATGGACCAGGTGAGGGCTGACGGTCTGAGCGCTTTGCGGCTGGGCCAAGGCGTTGAGGGCTTCCGCAGCCGGGTGGCGTTCCTGCGAGCGCTGGACGGCGAGGCCTGGCCGGACCTTTCCGACGCCGCCCTGATCGCCCGCCTGGACGAATGGCTCGAGCCGTTGCTGCACGGCCGCTCGTCGCTCGCCAGCGTGGACGAGAGCGGCCTGGACGGCGCGATCCGTTCGCTGGTCCCCTGGGACCTGCAGCAGAAGGTCGACCAGATGCTGCCGGCCCGGTTCAAGGCGCCGACCGGCACCACCGTAGCCATCGACTACGCCGCCGAGGCCGGACCGCGCATCGACATCCGGGTGCAGGAACTGTTCGGCCTGACCGAGCATCCCAGCATCGCCGGCGGCAAGGTGCCGCTGGTGCTGTCGCTGCTGTCGCCCGGCCACAAGCCGATCCAGATCACCCGCGACCTGCCCGGCTTCTGGAAGGGCTCGTGGCGCGAGGTGAAGGTCGAGATGAAGGGACGGTATCCGCGACATGTGTGGCCAGACGACCCGGCGGCGGCCATGCCGACGACGCGGGCCAAGCCGCGAGGGACTTGAGAACTTGCCCCCTCCGCGCTTCGCGCTCCTCCCCCGGAGGGGGAAGAAGACACCGCGATCCTTCTTCCCCCTCCGGGGGAGGAGGATGCGCAGCATCCGGAGGGGGCCAGTCCTATGCCTACCCCGTCACCGTATAGATCATGATCCCGGTCGCAACGCTGAGGTTCAAGCTGTCCGCCCGGCCGCGCATCGGGATCTTGACGTTGACGTCGCAGGCCGCCGCCAGCTCGGGCGGTAAGCCCTGTTGCTCGTTGCCCATCAGGATCAGCGACGGTTTCACATAGTCGGCGGCCTTGTGGTCGACGGTGGCGGTCAGCAGGGTGCCGACCACGCTGCCCGGCCATTCCTGGCGCCAGGCCAGGAACTCGGCGATCGTCGCCTTGGCGATCTTCACCGCGAAGATCGAGCCCATGGTCGCGCGCACGCCCTCGACCGAATAGGGATCGACGCAGTCGCCGACCAGGATCACGCCGCCGCAGCCGGCCGCATCGGCGGTGCGGATCACGGTGCCGAGATTGCCGGGGTCGCGGACGGCCTGCATGGCCACCCAGCACGGAGCGCTTTCGGGCACGATAGCCGACAGGGGCGTGTAGACCTGCTGGAACACGGCGACAACGGCCTGAGGATTGTCGCGCCGCGAGACCTTTTCGAGGATTTCGCGGTTGACCTCGATGACCTCGCCGCCGGCCTTCAGGCACGCGGCGACCGCCTTCTTGAGCATCGGGTGATCAGCCGCGTCGGGGCCATACATAACGATCTTCGGCGCGTGGCCGCAGTCGATCGCCTCGATGACGATCTTCAGGCCCTCGGCCAGGAACAGGCCGCTCTCCTCGCGCTCCTTGCGCATGTGCAGGGCGCGGACGGCCTTGACGGTGTTGTTGGTCAGGGAGGTGACGGTCTTGGTGCTCATCGCGCTCAGCCTTCCCCCATCTTTTCTTGGGCAGACCAGCGGGCGAAGAACGACAGGCCGATCTGGCGGTCGCCCTTTTCCTCGACCAAGGAGAGTTCGCCCCAGTCAATGACCCCGCCGCGGCCTTGCAGCTCCTGAGCCAACAGGCCAGACATCGCCGCGCCCGAGACGCGGGCGGCATAGGCGTTCATCAGCAGGAACGAGGCATCGTCGCTGAGCAGTTCGGCGCAGTCCTTGGTCAGGGCGGCCAGATCCTCGAACAGGCGCCAGACCTCACCGTCGGCGCCGCGGCCGAACTTCGGCGGGTCCAGGATGATGCCGTCATAGCGATTGCCGCGCCGGACCTCGCGGGCCACGAACTTGCGGGCGTCCTCGACGATCCAGCGGATCGGCTTGTCGGCGAGGCCGGCGAAGGCGGCGTTCTCGCGGGCGAAGCCGACCGACTTTTTTGACGCGTCCACGTGGGTCACGGCCGCGCCGGCGGCGGCGCAGACCAGCGAGGCGACGCCGGTATAGCCGAACAGGTTCAGGATCTTGGGCTGAGGACCGGAGCCCTTCGAGAAGGCCCGCACCCGGTCGTCCTGCCAGGCCCAGTTGGCGGCCTGTTCGGGGAAGAAGGCCAGGTGGCGGAAGGGCGTGAACTGGCCGTGGAACTTCGCCTGGCCCCAGGCCAGGTCGAATTTCTCGATCGGCTTGCCCTTGAAGCGCCAGCGGCCGGCCTCGTCCTCGTCGGTGGGATCGAAGATGGCGTCGGCGTCTTCCCAGGCCTTGGCTGGTAGGCGCGGCGCCCAGAAGCACTGCGGCTCGGGGCGTACCACGGTGTAGCGGCCATAGCGCTCGAGCTTCTTGCCATTGCCACTGTCCAGCAAGGCGTAGTCCGCCCAGCCGGTGGTGCGCATGACGAGGGGGGCGGGAGCGATCTTCGGGGCCATCGCCCGCCCATACCGCCTTACGGCCCGGCGCGTCCAGAGTTTGGGCCAGGTCGAGGACCAAAGGGCGAGGCCGCCCGCGCGGTGTGCCGGGTCTTGTCCCAATGATGCGGGGCCGTGATGAACTGCTGCAGCGCCTTGCCCGCCGCCACGCTCTGCAGCAGCCAATAGGCCACCATGCCGAATAGATGCAGAAACTTCGGCTGGCCGCCGGCCCGCATCACGCCGCGCGCGCCGGCGATCGCCGCCGAGCCCCAGCCCAGGGCGTAGAGCAGCAAGTCCAGTGGCGGGATGCCGAACGCGGCGTCCGGCAGATAGTCGAGGGTCGCCGCGACGATGGCGACCAGCATGACCGGGCCGTGCAGGTGCGAGGACGCGACCGACTGGGCCAGGGTCAGGACCAGGGACGCGGCGTTGCGCGGCTGGCGCGGGACCTGGCCGCGCGCATGCACGGCCAGGGTCTGCATATGGCCCTTGATCCAGCGGGCCCGCTGCGGGAACCACTGACCCCAGGTGGTCGGGGCGGTTTCCCAGGTCGGGCGGCCGATCACGCCCAGCCGGTGGCCGGCGGCGACCAGGCGAAAGCCGACGTCCGCGTCCTCGGTCACGTTGTAGGGGTCCCATGCCCCGATTTCGCGCAAGGCGGCGACCTTGAAGTGATTGCTGGTCCCGCCCAGCGGAAAGGCCAGGCCCCAGCGCGCCAGGGCCGGCAGCAACACCTCGAAATGGGCGGCGTATTCCAGCCGGAACTGCGAGGGCAGGAACAGCGAGAAGCCCGGGTCCTCGATCCGCAAAGGCGCCTGCAGGCAGGCCAGGCGCGGATCCGAGGTGGCGAACCGGGCCGCCGCCTCGCGAAGCTGGCCGGGATCGGGCATGTCCTCGGCGTCGTAGATCACCACCAGCTCGCCGCGCGCCCGTTCCAGCGCGTGGTTGCAGGCGCGCGGCTTGGTCTTGGGCGTCCCCGGCGGCGCGACCAGCACCTGGACGAAGGCGGGCAGGGGGATGGCGCGCACGGCGGCCCGAGTGACCTCGTCGTCGGCCTCCAGCACGATCAGGGCCTGCAGCCGGTCGCGCGGATAGTCCAGCGCGGCCAGGTTCTCGACCAACTCGGCCACGACCTCGGCCTCGCGATAGAGCGGAGCGATGATGGTGTAGGTGGGCAGGTCCTCTTCCGGTAGCGGTGTTGGCCGAGGGAGCGGCAGCGGTGTGCAGGCCGCCGCCAGTCGTGTGGCGCCGCCCAGCAGGAAGACGCCGAAGAACAGGTGGTGGATCACCGTCAAGGCGTTCCACGGATCCAGCGCGACACCGATGGCCGACAACAGACCCGCCAGGGCGACGAACGCCGCCTGGCTTCGGGAAAGCGTCTGGTGCGCGCCATCCCGCGCCTTGTCTCGCCCGCCGAGCGGAAACGCCGCCGGGCTTTCCTGTTCGACGGACACAGGTCCGCTAGCCGGCGCGAACGCCGGGTCCAACCGTCTTTCTTCGCGCGCCATGGAAGCCCCTGAACGCCGTTCGCCCCAACGGACGCAGATAACGGAATCACAACCAAGAGCTGTCAAACAGAAAAACACGCGTTTCGCGCACAATCCTCGCGCGCGCGACTTCTGGGCGAACTCAAATTCTCCTGCGACGCACGTTCTTGCGACGGCTGGGTGATTCCCGTTTAGTGTCCCTCGGGGGAAACGCAGGGGAAGCCAAGTCCGTGACGGTCGTTCTGAAGAAGCCTCACAAGTCCGCGCGAAAGCCCAAGGGCGACGGGCACTTGCGCCGGGGCGAAATCCTGGCGGCGGCCGAGCGGATCTTCATCGCCGAAGGCTATGCCGGCGCGACGATCCGCAAGATCGCCGACGCGGTGGGCGTGTCGTCGACGGCGCTGTACATGCACTTCCGCGACAAGGACCAGATCCTGATGGAGATCAGCAACGACGCTATCGAGCGTCTGCTGACCCTGAACATCGAGATCGCCGCCCAGCCGATCGACCCCGTCTCGCGTGTGCGGCTGATGCTTGAGGCGTACATGAAGTTCGCCCTCGACAATCCCAACACCTACCAGCTGGTGTTCTGCAGCACGGGCGAGCACATCTCGCAGGACAAGATCGCCGACACCCTGGAGCTGGGCGACCGCTGCTTCGAGAAGTTCAGCGAGCCGGTGCACCAGATCGCCGCCCAGGGTCGCCTACGCTCGGGCTCGGCCGTGCAGGCCGCCGAGGTGCTGTGGAGCGGCTGCCATGGCCTGGTCTCGCTGCTGATCACCAAGCCCTCGCGTGGCTGGTCGGATCAGGATCAGCTGATGAAGGTCATGCTGGACGGCCTGCTGTACGGCTTGGTCACGGACTGATTTGGTGAACGCCGCCAAGGCTTTGGGCGCGCTTCTGGCGATGTTGGCATTCGCGCCTGGAGCGGCATTCGCGGGACCGCGCGTGATGTCGCTGGACTCCTGCGCCGACCAGTACGTCCTGGCCCTGGCGCCGCGCGACAGCATCGTCGGCCTCTCGCACCGCGCCATCTCGCGCGACAGCTACCTGCGCCGCGAGGCCGTCGGCCTGCCGCTGCGCCGGGCCACGTTCGAGAGCCTGGTCGCGGCCAAGCCCGACGTCGTCGTGCGCCTGTGGGGCGGTGACGCGCGGCTGTCCAAGGCCCTGGAACGCAAGGGCGTCACCACCGTCGCCCTCGACGACGCGGCCGACTTCGACGGTGTCCGCGCCAATGTCCGCAAGGTCGCCGCCGCCCTGGACCGCAAGCCCGAAGGCGAGGCGATCATCGCGCGGATTAACGCCCAGCTAGGCCGCGCGGCCGGGGCGGGGAAGGGCAAGTCGGTGCTGTATCTGACGCCGGGCGGCTTCACGGCCGGCTCGGGCACCCTGATCGACGCCCTGCTGAGGGCGGCCGGCTATTCGAACGCGTCCAAGGCTCCGTATTTCGCGCCGGTCTCGCTGGAGAGCCTGGTGATGAAGCCGCCGGCGGCCGTGGTGCTGGGCTTCTTCGACGGAACCCGCGCTGGTGCGGATCGCTGGGGGCCTGGCCGCCACGCCGCCCTCCGAAAAGTCGTGAAGACCCGCACCGTCGCTTCGCTGCCGGGAACGATGATCGGTTGTCCGGGCTGGTTTGCCGCCGAGGGCAGCGCGATCCTGGCGCAGGCGGCGCGATGAGCCTTCCTCGCCTTTGCCTTCTGATGCTGCTGGTCCTGGCCAGCGCGGCGATCCTGGCGGTGTCGCTGGGCGAGACCCCGCTGTCCCTGGCCCAGTACGCGCAAGCCCTGACCCACCCGGCCTCGCCGCCGGGCGAGGTTTTGTGGACCATCCGCGCGCCGCGCGTGGCGGTGGCGGCCCTGGTCGGCGCGGCCCTGGGCCTGGCCGGCGCGACCATGCAGGGGCTGCTGCGCAATCCGCTGGCCGATCCCGGCGTGCTGGGCGTCTCGGCCGTGTCGGGCCTGGGCGCGGCCCTGGCCATCTCGGCGGGCCTGGCCGTGGTTCCAGGCGTGATCGAGCTCTCGGCCCTCGTTGGCGCCCTGGTCGCCGGCGGCCTGGTCGTGGTCCTGGCCGCGCGGTTCCGCGAGCCCGAGGCGCTGATCCTGTTCGGCGTGGCCTTGTCGGCCTTCGGTGGCGCGCTGACGGCGCTGGTCTTCAACCTTTCGCCATCGCCGGTGACGACGGCCGAGATCCTGGCCTGGCTGATGGGCTCGGTTGAGAACCGCGACGCGATGGACGCCGTTCGGGCTCTGGTTCCGATGGCGATCGGGGCGGCTCTGTGCGTCCGGGCCGGCAGTGGCCTGCGCATGCTGACCTTGGGCGAGGAGGCCGCGCGGATGTCCGGCCTGCCGATGGCGCGCCTGCGGGTCTACGCCGTGGCCGGCGCGGCCCTGCTCACGGGCGCGGCGGTGGCGGCGGCCGGGGTGATCGGCTTCGTCGGCCTGGCCGCGCCGCATCTGGTGCGGGCCCTGGTCAAGGACGACCCTAAGAGGATCCTGTGGCCCTCCGCCCTGGCCGGGGCGTTGCTGCTGGTGCTGGCGGATCTCGCCGCGCGGTTGGTTCCGACCGAGCAGGAGCTGAAGCTGGGCGTGGTCACGGCCCTGTTCGGCGCGCCGGCCTTCGCCCTGCTGGCCTGGCGGGCCTCGCGGAGCTGGCGGTCGTGAGCGCGCTCTGGACCCTGACCGCCATCTCGGCCCGCCATGGCCGCAAGACCGTGCTGGAGGACGCCTCGCTGAGCGTGGCGGCCGGCGAGGTGGTCGGCGTGGTCGGACCCAACGGCGCGGGCAAGACCAGCCTGCTGCGCGCGGGCCTGGGGCTGCTGCCGTTGGAGGCGGGCGAGGCCCGCCTGTCCGCCCGACCGTTGGCGTCTCTGAAGCCCGACGAACGCGCCAAGCTGGTCGGCTATCTGCCGCAGGACCGCCGCGTGGCCTGGAACCTGCCGGCCCGCCTGGTCGCCGCCCTGGGCGCGACCGATCTCGCCGACGAGGCGGCGGACGTCTTGGCCGTGGATTGCCTGTCACGCGTCGGCGCGGCCGAACTGGCCGACCGCGGCGTGCTGGACATGTCGGGCGGCGAGCGGGCGCGGGTGCTGCTGGCCCGGCTGCTGGCTACGCGCGCGCCGCTGCTGGTCGCCGACGAGCCGGTGGCGGGCCTGGATCCCGACGCTCAGCTGCTGACGTTGGACCTGCTGAGAGCCGAGGCCGCCAAGGGCGCGGCGGTGGTGGTGACCCTGCACGACCTGGGCCTGGCCGCGCGATCCTGCGACCGGATCGTCGTGGTCTCGCACGGCCGCCTCGTCGCCGAAGGACCGCCACGCGAGGCCCTGTCGCGGTTCATCCTCAGTCACGTCTTCCGGCTGGATGGCGAGCTGGTCGAGACCGAGGCCGGCCCGGTGCTGGCGGCGAAGCGGGTCTAGGGCTGCGCCGACGGCGTGTAGGCGGCCGCCACCGACGGGCTGTAGACGTAGCCGCCGCGCTTGAGGTCCGACGACAGGGTCAGCGGGGCCACGCCGCCATTCAGGCGGGCGCGGTAGACCATGGTCGTCTCCAGGGTCCGCATCACATAGTTGCGGGTCTCGGAGAACGGGATGCACTCGATGAAGTCGAGCGGGTCGGTCTGGGCGCCGCGCGGGTCGCCGCACAGGCCCGCCCACTGGGCCGGCCGGCCCGGGCCAGCATTGTAGGCGGCGGCGGCCATGATGTACGAGCCGCTGAAGCTGCTGACCATGTCGCCCAGATAAACCGAGCCCAGGCGCATGTTGTACGAGGCCTCCGACAGGCGATCGATGCTGTGGGCCTCGCCCAGCTTGCGGGCGACGATCGAGGCGGTGGCCGGCATCAGCTGCATCATGCCGCGCGCGCCGACGCCCGAGCGGGCGGCCGGGTCGAAATTGCTTTCCTGGCGCGAGATCGAATAGACGAACGCCGTCTCGGCCGCGCCCGGACCCGGGGTGAAGTGGTGGTCCAGCAGCGGATAGCCGCGCTCGGCCAGGATGAAGCCGCGCTGGGCGGCCGTGCGCACGGCGCGCATGGCCAGGTCCTGGTCGCCATAGCCGCGGGCGAAGTCGACCAGCAGGGCGCTTTCCTCGGCGTTGGGCAGGGTGTCGTCGATGTACAGCACCAGGCTGCGGAACAGGTCGCGCGCGCCGATGTCGGCCAGGATCCGTGCGGCGCGGATCTGTTCGCGGCCGTAGAAGCGGGYGCGGTCGGCCTGGGTGATGACCGGGTCGCGGTCCAGGCGCAGCTCCTTCAGCCCCGCCTTCTCGGCGGCCAGCTGGCCGTAGAAGGTGGTGATGTAGCGCGCGCCTTCGGCATAGAAGGTCTGGGCGGCGATCGGGTCGCCTTGCGCCTCGGCCGCGCGGCCTTGCCAGTAGAGGGCCCGGCCCTTGGTGATCGGCGAGGCGCCGACGGCGGCGATCTGGGCGAAGTGGGCGGCAGCCGCGTCGGCGTCCTTCAGCCGGGTGAGGGCGATCCAGCCGGCGTAGAACTCGGACTCGGCGATGTCGGCCGGGGCCAGGGCCTGGACGTTGTTGGCGGCCGCATAGGCGCCGCTGCTGTCGCCGGCCTTCAGGGCCGAGACGATCAGCTGCTTGCGCTCCTTCCAGATGGCGGTCGAGGCCTCTTCCGTCGGAGGGACGGGGAAGTTGACGACCATCGGCAGGGCCAGGGTGTCCATGCCGGCGCGGCGCAGATAGGCCGCGCGCTCGAACACCACGCCGGGCGAGATCTGCTGGTCCGATGTCAGGGCGTTGTAGAGGCTGTTGGCGCTGGCCGAGTTCTGGCGGTAGGCCATCCGCACGCGGGCGGTGGCCTGCTGGTTCTCGGACAGCATGGCGATCAGATCGCGGGCGGCCGGGCCTTGCTGGCCGTACAGCAGGATATCGGCGCGGCGGGCGTAGTCGTCGGCGGTCAGCATGCCGCCGAAGCGGGCGATCAGGCTGCGCTGCGCGTCGGCCTCGAACACCTTGTCGCGGAAGGTGYGGCGGATGAGGTCCGTGGCCTCCTTGTTGCGGCCGGTCGCCTGATAGGCGCTGGCCAGGGCCATGGCCCCGTCGGCCGTCGCCGGCTGGGCGCCGCCGAACCAGGCGACGATGCGGGCCGGATCCAGGCCGGAAGTGGAAAGAGCTTTCTCGGCGGCGGCGTCACGGCGCGCGGCGCGCGGCCAGCCGGCCAGGTCGCGGCGGGCGGCGTCCAGCTCGAAGAAGCTCATCGCCTCGGCGTTGTTGTCGACCAGCTGCCAGAGGGCGATCTTCTTGGCGATCGGATCCTGCAGGCTGTCCATCGCCATGCGCGCGCCCGAGACGTCGGCGCGCTTGGCGGCGGCCAGCGACGTCTGCAGGTTGGCGGAGTCGGTGTCCGACAGGGCGGTGGGGACGGCGGTCGGCGGCGTGGTGATCAGGCCGGACGTCGTTTGGCTGGCGTAGCCCGACGTCGTCTGGGCGTCCGCGGCCCCTACGACCACGGCCACGACGCAAGCTCCCCCGAGCAGGATCCGACGCACCACTGAAGCCAAAACACTCTCCTTAACCAAGTCTCTTAAAGAGCCTTGTACGCGAATCTCAGCCCACGCCCTATGCGACGATTCAGACCGCATTAGGGTTTAAAGTCCGGTTCTCGGGCTTGACCGAAGAGGCTTCCCCCCTCAAATCCGCTCCCTGCCCCTCGAACCGCATCCGGGCGCCGGTTGCGGAACAGCGGGGCAGGGACATATTGTCCGCCCCCATCGTCCTGCCGCAACACCACGCGGCGTCTTCTCACGGCAATTTGCAAGTCATGGTCCAGTCTCACTTCAAGGGCGTCATTCCGGCCCTCGTCACGCCGTTCCGCGACGGTGAGGTGGACGAAAAAGCCTTCGTGGCCCTGGTCGAGCGTCAGATCTCTGGCGGTGTCCACGGGCTGGTGCCCGTGGGCACGACCGGCGAGACCTCGACCCTGTCGCACGACGAGCACAAGCGCGTCGTCGAACTGTGCGTGAAGACCGCCGCCGGCCGCGTGCCGGTGATCGCCGGCGCCGGAAGCAACTCGACCGACGAGGCCATCGCGCTGGCGCGCCACGCCAAGACCGTCGGCGCCGACGCCTGCCTGGTGGTGACGCCGTACTACAATCGCCCCAGCCAAGAGGGCATGTACCAACACTACAAGGCGATCAACGACGCCGTCGAACTGCCGGTGTTCGTCTACAACGTGCCGGGCCGCACCGGTGTCGACATCTCCAACGAGACCCTGGAGCGCCTGTCCAAGCTGCCCAACATCATCGGCATCAAGGACGCGACCGGCGACCTGACCCGGATCAGCTTCCAGCGCCTGATGTGCGGCCCCGACTGGGTGCTGCTGACCGGCGACGACCCGACGGCCCTGGGCTACATGGCCCACGGCGGCCACGGGGTGATCTCGGTCACCTCCAACGTCGCGCCGGACGCCTGCGCCGCCTTCATGAACGCCTGCATGCAGGGGCAGTGGGAAACCGGCCTTTACTGGCAGGATCGCCTGGTGCGCCTGCACAAGGCCTTGTTCCTGGATTCCTCGCCGGCCCCGACCAAGTTCGCCCTGGCCCATCTGGGCCTGTGCTCGGAAGATGTCCGCCTGCCGATCACGCCGTGCGCCGAGGCCGTCCGCCCGACGATCCTGGAAGCCATGCGCGAGGCTGGCCTCGAATAATGACCAAGCCGATCGCGGAGAACCGGCGCGCCCGGTACGACTACTTCATCGAGGAGACCTTCGAGGCCGGCATCATGCTGACCGGCACCGAGGTGAAGTCGCTGCGCGTCGGCCGGGCCAACATCGCCGAATCCTACGCTTCGGTCGAAGGGCGCGAGATCAAGCTGATCAACGCCGACATCCCGCCCTACGGCCACGCCAACCGCTTCAACCACGAGCCGCGCCGGCACCGGAAGCTGCTGCTGCATCGCAAGCAGATCGACAAGCTGATCGGCGCGGTGCAGCGCGACGGCCGGACGATGATCCCGCTGAAGCTCTATTGGAACGAGAAGGGCCTGGCCAAGCTGGAGATCGGCCTGGCCAAGGGCAAGAAGMWCCACGACAAGCGCGAGACCGAAGCCGCCCGCGACTGGGCCCGCGACAAGGCCCGCCTGATGAAGGGCGACCGGGGGGACTGAGGCGGTCTGGCGCGGATCATCGCCGGCGGAAGGGACGAACTGCCGGGCGACCGGAAAGGTCGGCTTTCGACCCATGGCGGACTTGTTTCCCTCTCCCCTTGCGGGAGAGGGTGGCCGCCGCAGGCGGTCGGGTGAGGGGTCGAAGACCGGATCCGCCGCGACAGCGGATAGGCTGGGCGCCACGCCGACAGGACTATCGACCCCTCATCCGTCAGCTTCGCTGACACCTTCTCCCGCAAGGGGAGAAGGAAACGGACGTCCGCAACCCACCCCTTACGGACGATCGAACCCGCCGGCTTCGAGACTCCCCAACCCCGACCTCCCCGGCGAAGGCCGGGGCCCAGATCGAACCCCTGACGCTCACGCCCTTGGTCGGCGTTCGATCGCGAACACCCAAACCGCTCAGGCTGAATCTGGGCCCCGGCTTTCGCCGGGGAGGTCGGATCTAGGGGGAAGAATTAGAGTCTCTCTTCCCCCAAAGCCGACGTCTCGTCGGTCCGCGCAGAGGCGGCTCCACTGACCGGAAAGATGGGGTCAGGTGCGATCCGAAACGGTTTCGGCCGGACTAGTGCAGGCCCATAAACCCAAAACCCATCGCCAGGCCGAAGGCGAAGGCGCCGGCGCTGACGATCAGGAAGATGCGGACTTCGGTACGCAACTGGTTACGCGTCGACTGGGCCATGGCGTGGCCTCCGGCTGGTCGCGCAACCCCGGGCGCGGCGAAATAGTCCCTAGCCGGTGGATATTAGTCCTCTCAGCGCTGGAAAAATGTCAACGATTGTAAAGTCGTTGGCTGATCAAGCGCTCCCGCCCACGGGCGAAATCGCCCTCATCGTCCAGCCGTCAAAGGCCAGCGCGAGGGCGATCGCGTTGTTAGCCAGCGGCCGTCGTGGCGTCTCAGGCCAAAGCGGGCAGTTCGTAAACCCGAGAGGGCACGCCGCGCTCGAACAGCTCGCCGCATATGGCGAGCGCTCGGTTGTAGGCGGTTTCGGCGCTGTCGAAGAAGCCGGCGAGGCGGCCGTCTTCGGTGACGACCCAGCCCTCGGGGACGTGGGCGATTTCTATACGCTGGCAGTGCGCGGCGTCAGACATGACGACGAGCTCCCTGGACTAGAAACGCGCCCCTGAGCTCGGGCGCGCTAAAATGCTTAACGCGCGTCGGGCTCCCCGCATTGTCAACGATTGTAAACCGTATGCGGATCTTCGCGCAAGGCGATAGTGACGCCTGGGTTGTATGGTCAAGCTTAGGCGGAGCTCAAAACCTAGCCGTTTTCCAACGCCAGCAGGGCGAACGTAGCCAGCCAGTGCTCGCCCATATAGTCGCCCGAGACATGAGGAACGGCCGCCGCCAGGTGGTTCATCGCCGCGGTGATCGCATGGTGTTTGCCCGGATCGGCCTCCGGCATGGCGGCGGCCAGCAGCCGCCAGCACCAGGCGCGGGACAGGTTCAGGCCATCCAGATGGGCGATCTTGCCGTCGGTGCGGTCGCTAACCCGGGCAGGCTTGAACAGCGTCGCCGGCTGCTTGTCAGCGATGTCCGGCAGGAAGCGCGGGAACCACAGCTCGAAGCTCTCGCGCGGCAGCAGCCGGCGCATGGCCTCGGCCTCGATCAGGGCGGGCGAGAGGAAGTCGTCGCCGGACGGCTCCCAGGCCTGGCAGGCGGCGTCCTGGCCGTACCAGACCAACGCCCGGCTCTGCAGCATCTGCCGGAAGGCCGAATCGCCGGTCATGTCGGCGTACTCGCTGGCCAGAACCAGGGCGAACGCGGTGTTGTAATGGGTCCCGGCCCGCACCGGATAGTCGGCGACCGGCAGGAAAGCCTCGAACCGCTCGGCGAAGGCGCGGGCCAGGGGCGCGTGGACGCCGGCCCAGGGGCGTTCGTGGCGCAGCAGCTCGGCCTGCAGCATCAGGCTCCAGGCCCAGCCGTAGGGACGCTCGAAACCGCGGCTCTCGGGACGGGCCAGATAGGCCAGCTCGCCGGCGACCTTGTCGTCGGTGAAGGCGTCGTCGAACAGGGTCGTGATCGTCTCGGCCTCGGCCATCTCGGGGCGCAGGCGCAACAAGGTGGCCAGCAGCCAATAGCCGTGCACGCACGAGTGCCAGTCGAAACTGCCGAAGAAGATCGGGTGCAGCTCACGCGGCGAGCGGACGTCATTCGGCCCGGCCATCACGTGGTCCAGCTTGTTCGGATACTCACGGGTCAGGTGGCCGAGCGCGATTTTGGCGAAGCGCGAGGCGGTGGAGCGGGCCAGGCTCATGGGTGGCCAATCTCAAGCATGAAAGGCGAGGGCGTGCATCAGGACCACGTTGACGATCAGCATCAGGACCGCGGTCGGCGCCTGGGCGCGGATCACGGCGTAGCGGTCCTTCAACTGCAGCAGCGCGGCCGGCACAAGGTTGAAATTGGCCGCCAGCGGCGTCAGCAGGGTTCCGCAGAAGCCCGACAGCATGCCGATGGCGCAGACCACGGCCGGATCGCCGTGGAAGCGGCCGACGACCAGGGGCAGGGCGATGCCGCCGGTCATCACCGGAAAGGCCGCGAAGGCGTTGCCCATCATCACCGTGAAGGCGGCCATGCCCAGGCAGTAGGCGGCGACGGCGGCGAAGCGGCTGTCGACGGGCGTGATCTGCACCGCGATCTCGCCGATCGTCTTGCCGACGCCGGCGATGGCGAACACCGCTCCGAGAGCCGCCAGCATCTGTGGGAGAAGCGCGGCCCAGCCGACCAAGTCCATCAGCCGGCGGCCCTCCTGAACGGATGCTGCGGCGGGCTGGCGGAACATCAGCTGGGCCAGGATGGCGGCGACCAGGGCCGCGAAGGCTAACGAGATCAGCGTCGCCTGCTTGGGATCGACCACCGGCGCGCCGTGCAGCGACAGGCGCTTCAGGGTCAGGGAGCCGGCCAGGACCAGCACTGGAATGACCAGGGCCGGGACGAACAGGCGCGCGCCGTAGGTCGCCGCCAGGCTTTCGCGTTCCTCCGGGGCGGTGGTCTTCGGCGCGCCGACGCCCAACTGGCCCGCGCCGGCGATCAGGGCCAGGGCCAAGGCTAGAAAGCCGTTGCCCAGGTCGCCTAGGCGGTCGCCAGCCAGGAAGCTGACTGCGAACAGGCCCCAGAAGGCGGCATTGCCGAAGCGCTTCCTGTTCTCGCGGTCGGCGGCGCTGAGGCCGGCGAAGGCTGCGAACATCAGACCGGCCAGCAGATAGACGAGCGGCAGGCCGATCATGCCGCGTCCTCCGCCCCAGTTGGGCTTTGAGCGAGCTTGCGGTCGAACAGCAGCAGGCGGGCCCCATGGATCAGGAAGGCGGCGATCGCCGTCGGAATGGCCCAGACCGACAGGGCCAGGGGCTCCACCGTGATCCCGCTCTGGTCCAGAAAGCCGACGATCAGCAGGATCGAGCCGATGGCCAGGAAGATGTCCTCGCCGAAGAACAGGCCGACATTGTCGGTCGCCGCGCTCATCGCGCGCACCCGCTGGCGGGTGTCGTCGTCGAGCGGTTCGGCGGCGGCCTCGGCCATGGGGGCGAGCAGCGGTCGCACGGTCTGCGCCTGGCCGGCGACCTGGGTGAGGCCCAGGGCGGCCGCGACTTGGCGCAGGGCCAGGTAGGCCAGCAGGATCCGGCCCGGCGTCGCCGCGCGCAGGCCCTGGATGGTCTTGCGCGCCTGTTCCTTGAGGCCCGAGCGTTCCAGCACGCCGATCGCGGGCAGGACCAACCAGGCGACGCTGACATAGCGGTTGGTGTTGAAGGCCTTACCGAAGGCGGCCAGCACCTCCAGCGGCGTCAGGCCCGCGGCGATGCCCGAGGTCAGGGCGGCGGCGATCACGACCAGCAGCGGATTGAAGCGCAGGGCGAAACCCAGCACGATCACCGCCACGCCCAGCAGGGTCAGCATCCCCTTCGACTCCCCTCGTTCGAGGGGACGGTCCGACGCGGGACGCGCCGTGGCAAGCGCTCAGGGCTTGGCGGCGACCAGTTCGACCTCGATCAGCAGGTTGGGCGCCACCAGGCTGGCCACGCCCACCAGCGTGCTGGCCGGCGGCTTGGCGTCGCCGAAGAAGGCGGTCGCGGCCTTGCGATAGGCGGGCAGGGTGCTTTGCATGTCGACCAGGAAGCCGCGCAGCTGGACGACGTCCTTCGGCTCCAGACCCCTGGCCGCCAGGGCGGCGCGCAGATTGCGAAACACCGCCTCGGCCTGGGCGTCGGCGCCTTCGGGGGCCTTGCCGTCGGGGCCCTGGGCGGTCAGGCCCGAGACCAGGACGAGGCGAGCTCCCGCCGGCAGCTCCACCACGTTGGTGAAGCGCGGGCTGGTGAACAGGCCAGGCGGGTTGTCCCGCACGATCTCCTGGGCCTGGGCGGGTCCGGCGAGGGTCAAGACGGCCAAGCTCGCGGCGAGGATCTTCATGCGGCTTCCTTCCATGGCGAACGGGCTCTTGACGATGCGGCGCCCCGGCGCGACGCTCAACTCAACAACGATAACCTACGGGAGAAACCAATGGCCGACGGTGCTCTGCCGATTACATCCTTGAAGGGCAAGGTCAGCGAAGCCGAATGGCAGGCGCGCGTGGACCTGGCGGCCCTCTATCGCCTTGTCGCCCTGCACGGCTGGGACGACATGATCTTCACCCACATCTCGGCCCGCATCCCCGGTCCCGAACATCACTTCCTGATCAATCCGTACGGCATGTTCTTTGGCGAGATGACCGCCTCGTGCCTGGTCAAGGTCGATCTCGAAGGCAACGTGATCGACAAGACGCCGTACTTCATCAATCCGGCGGGCTTCACGATCCACTCGGCCATCCACGCCGCCCGCGAGGACGCCCACTTCGTCATGCACCTGCATACCGACCCGGGCGTGGCGGTCTCGGCCCATCGCGAAGGCCTGCTGCCGCTGACGCAACATTCACTGATTGTCTTGCCTCAGATCGCCTATCACGATTATGAAGGTATTGCGCTCAACTTGGACGAGCGGGAGCGGCTGGTGGCCGATCTCGGCGACAAGAAGCTGATGATGCTGCGCAACCACGGCACCCTGTCCGTGGGCGCCAGCGCGGCCGAGTGCTGGTTGGGGATGTTCTTCCTGGAGCGGGCGTGCACGCAGCAGGTGATGGCTCTGTCGATCGGACGCGACAACGTCCTGCTGGCGCCCGACGGGGCCCAGGAGGAGGTGCGCAAGCAGACCGGCATGGGCATGGGCATGATCGGCGGCCTGGCCTGGCCTGGCTGCCTGCGCAAGCTGGACCGCGAGTCGCCGGGCTACGCGGACTAGCCGCCGTTTTCGAGACTGGGAAGGCCGCCGTGATCCTGGCGATCGCGGCGGCCTTTTCGTGTCTGAGCCCCGGCGCGGCGCGCGCCGGGGCGTGGCCGATCGAACCGGGCCGCACCCAGGTGATCGCCAAGTACGAGGGCACGACCGCCGACCAGGGCTATGATCCCGACGCCGTGCTGGTCGACATCAGCCACCGGCGGGACGAGACCCTGTCGGTCTTCGTCGAGCGCGGCCTGACCCCGCGCCTGACCCTGCAGGCCAAGGCCGGCGTCACGCGCGGCCACGACCGCTGGGTCGACTATTCCGGACGGGGACCGCTCGAGCTTGGCCTGCGCTGGGCGGTCCGGCGCACCGAACGCTCATCGCTTGCCGTTTATCTAGGCGCCGGCGAAGCGGGCGCGGGCCGCAACGCCGGCTACGCCGCGCCGGGGCAGGGCAGTCTCGACCTCGAGGCGCGGGTCCTTTACGGCCGCTCGGGCGTCTGGCGCGGGCGCCAGGTCTATATCGACTTGCAGGCCGCGCGGCTGAAGCGTGAAGGCCTGGCGGACGAGACTCGGATCGACGCCACCCTGGGCGTCAGGCCCACGAAACGCTGGCTGCTGCTGGCCCAGACCTATGCCGGCCAGGCCGACCGCAGCCCGATCCGCTCGCGCTGGCTGAAGAGCGAAGTGTCCGTCGTCCGATCGTTCGGCGACTGGAGCATGCAGGGCGGCTGGCGCGACACCGTCTCGGGCCGCGAAACCGCCCGAGATCGTGGCGTCGTGCTCGCTTTGTGGCGCAGGCTCTAGCTTGTTTCAAAACTGCAATAGTCCGTCATCCGCCTGTCACTGGACGCCGCTTTAGGCTGCGGTCATATCTCGCCGCACTTGCAGCTTCGCCGGGGGCGTCCGGCGCCGGAGCGTTTCTTTGATCCGTAGGCACTTCTTCCTCGTGGTGGCCCTCGCCGCCGTTGTCCTGATGCTGGTGGTGGGCGGCTTGAAGCTGGCCTTCGCCAAGAAGGAAACCCAGGGCCCGGGCGGCGGCGGCCGGGCGACCAGCGTCTCGCAGATGGTGGTCGGCGAGCGTCCGTTCACCGACCGCATCGAGGTGCTGGGCGTGGCCAAGGGCCGTCAGTCGGTGACGATCACCTCCAACACCCCCGAACTGATCACCGCGGTCCACTTCACCGATGGCCAGGCCGTCTCGCGCGGCCAGGTGCTGGTCGAGCTGAAGGCCGACCAGGAGAACGCGGGAATTTCGGAGGCCAAGGCGCGCCTGTCCCAAGCCGAGCGCGACTACAACCGCTGGAAAACCCTGGCCGACAAGGGCATCGCCCCGCGCGCCACCGCCGAGCAATACCTGTCGGCCCTCGAGGTCGCGAAAGCCGCCGTCGGCACGGCCCAGGCCCAGAAGCTGGACCGGGTGCTCCGCGCCCCGTTCGCCGGCCGCGTTGGCATCTCGGACGTGGCGCCGGGCATGCTGATCGCCGCCGGCACCCCGATCGTCAGCTTGGACGACGTTTCGCTTATCCGCGTCGACTTCTCGGTGCCGGACCGCTACCTGGCCACCCTGCGTATCGGCCTGCCGATCGCCGCGCGGCCCGACGCCCTGCCGGGTGAGACCTTCCAGGGCCACATCGCCCAGATCGACACCCGCATCGACCCGGCGACCCGCGCCCTCAAGGCCCGCGCCGAGTTCCCCAACGCCGGCGGTCGCCTGAAGCCGGGCATGCTGGTCAAAGTGGCCATCGACCAAGGTGTACACACCGCCGTCGCCGTGCCCGAAGCGGCCGTACAGTTCGAAGGCAGCCAGGCCTCGGTCTTCCGCATCGCCAAGGGGCCCAAGGGCATGGTCGCCCGCCGCACCGACGTCGAGACCGGCATCACCGCCGACGGCTTCGTCGAGATCCGCACGGGCCTGAAGACGGGCGACAAGATCGTCGCCGACGGCCTCAACCGCATCCAGGACGGCGCCCCGATCGGCGGCGGCAAGGGCAAGCCGGGTGACAAGAAGGACGGCCCCGGCAAGGGCGGCAAGGACGGTTCTGGCCGGAAGGCCGGCTGATGCTGTCCGATCTCTCCGTCCGTCGTCCCGTCTTCGCCGCGGTCGCGGCGATCATCCTCTGCGTCATCGGCCTGGCGGCGTTCTCGTCGCTGCCGATCCGCGAGCTGCCCAGTGTCGATCCCCCCGTGGTCTCGGTCTCGACGACCTACCGCGGCGCCTCGGCCGAGGTCATCGAAGAGCGCATCACCCAGGTGATCGAGCGCCAGGTGGCCGGCATCCAGGGCATCGACCGCGTGAACAGCAGCAGCCGCGACGGCCGCTCGCAGATCACCATCACCTTCAACCTCGACCGCGACCTGGACGCGGCCGCCAACGACGTGCGCGACGCCGTCAGCCGGGTGACCGCCAACCTGCCCGACCAGGCCGACCCGCCGCAGATCGCCAAGGCCAACGCCGACGCCTCGCCGATCATCATCCTGAACCTGACCTCGACCACGCTGGATCCGCTGCAGCTGGCCGACTACGCCGACCGCTACCTGGTCGAGCGGATGTCGACGATCGACGGCGTGGCTCAAGCCAACCTGTTCGGGGCCAAGATCTACGCCATGCGGATCTGGCTGGACGCCAACGAGATGGCCGCGCGCGGCGTCTCGGTGGACGATGTCGAGAACGCTCTGAACGCCCAGAACCTGGAGCTGCCGGCCGGTTCGCTGGAGAGCACGGCCAAGGATTTCACGATCCGCGTGGCCCGCAGCTACGCCAAGCCCGAGGACTTCGCGCGTCTGCCGCTGCGGCCCGCCGACGCCAGCGGCTACGTGCTGCGCCTGGGCGATGTGGCCCGCATCGAGGAAGGCCCCGACGAGCGTCGCCGGCTGTTCCGCGGCAACGGCGTCGACCAGGTCGGCATCGGCCTGACCCGTCAGTCGCAGGCCAACGACGTGGCCATCTCCCAGGCCGTGCGCAAGGAAGTGGACGCGATCAACGAGAGCCTGCCGCCCGGCACCAAGATGGTCGTGGCCGTGGACAACTCGGTGTTCACCGCCGAGGCCATCCACGAGGTGTGGATCACCATGGGCATGTCGATCAGCCTCGTGGTGCTGGTCAATCTGATCTTCCTGGGCAGCTGGCGTTCGGCCCTGATCCCCTCGGTTGTCGCCCCGATCTGCATCCTGTCGACCTTCATCGTTCTGGCCCCGCTGGGCTTTTCGTTGAACCTGCTGACCCTGCTGGCCCTGGTGCTGGCCGTCGGCCTGGTGGTCGACGACGCCATCGTCGTGGTCGAGAACATCCAGCGTCGGGTGGACGAGGGCGAGCCGGCCCTGGTCGCCGCCGAGCGCGGCACCCGCCAGGTGTTCTTCGCCGTCGTCGCCACCACCATCGTGCTGATCTCGGTGTTCGCGCCGCTGATGTTCCTGCCCGGCTATATCGGCCGCCTGTTCGTCGAGCTGGCCGTGGCCATCGCCGCGGCCGTGGGCTTCTCGGCCCTGCTGGCCCTGTCGCTGTCGCCGATGATGGCGTCCAAGCTACTGAAGCCGGCGCATGGCGAGGGCTGGCTGGCCAGGCGCGTGAACAGGGCGATGGACGCCTTGAAGAACTCGTACCGCGCCTCGCTGGAAAGCATCCTGGGCGGCTGGTCGGCCGCGATCGCCGGCCTGATGGTGGTCGTCCTGGCGGCCTTCGCGGGCCTGCTGTTCGTCAGCCTGCCCAAGGAACTGGTGCCGCCGGAAGACCGCGGCCGGGTCGATGTGGCCATCAATGGGCCGGAAGGCGCGGGCTACGACTACATCCAGGGCATCGGCCTGAAGGTCGAGAAGATCGTCGATCGGTACCGCGACGAAGGCGTTGCTCAGCGCGTCCTGCTGACGATCCCGCGGTTCGGCGGCAACTCGTTCAACAGCGGCAGCAGCGTCATCGTGATGAAGCCCTGGGGCGAGCGCAAGAAGACCGCCGACGAGGTCGCCGCCGAGCTGAACAAGGATCTCTCGAAGATCACCAGCGTGCGGGCCATCGCCAGCGTGCGCGGGCCGTTCCAGCGCGGGGGCGGCGGCGGTGGGGGCGGCGGCACCAATGTCGACCTGATCGCCGTCGGCAACGACTATGTCCAGCTGGCCAACTGGCTGAAACCGATCCTGGCCGAGGCCCAGGACAATCCGGGCTTTTCGCGGCCGCGTCTCGACTACGAGCCGACCTCGCCGCGCCTGTCGGTGCAGATCGACAACGACAAGGCCGCGACCCTGGGCGTCTCGGCCCAGTCGATCGGCCGGGCCCTGGAAACCATGTTCGGGTCGCGCAAGGCCACGACCTACATCAAGAATGGCCAGGAATACGACGTCATCCTGCAGACCAACCTCGACCAGCGCCGCAGTGTCGAGGATCTGAACCGGCTGAACGTGCGCACCAGCTCCGGCGCGTTGGTGCCGCTATCGACGGTGGTGACGACCCAGCTGCGGGGCGACACGCCGGACCGCCCGCGTGTCGACCGCCTGCGCTCGGTGACCCTGACCACCCAGCTGAACCCCGGCTTCACCGTCGAGGACGCCGTGCGCTTCCTCAGGGACCAGGCCGACCAGCATCCGACGCCCGGCGTCAGCATCAAGTGGGGCGGCCAGGCCAAGGACTATCTGGAAGGCTCGGGCGGCATCGCCATCGCCTTCGGCCTGGCCTTGCTGCTGGTGTTCCTGGTGCTGGCGGCCCAGTTCGAGAGCTGGATCCACCCGGCCGTGATCATGCTGACCGTGCCGCTGGCGGCGCTGGGCGGCCTGTTCGGCCTGCTGATCATGGGCTCGACCATCAACACCTACAGCCAGATCGGGCTGATCATCCTGATCGGCATCGCCACCAAGAACGGCATCCTGATCGTCGAGTTCGCCAACCAGCTGCGCGACGAGGGCTTGACCGTGCGCGAGGCGGTGATCGAGGCGGCGGCCCTGCGCCTGCGCCCGATCATCATGACCTCGATCTCGGCCGCCATGGGCGCTCTGCCGCTGATGCTGTGGGCGGGGGCGGGGGCGGGCAGCCGCAAGACGATCGGCTCGGTGATCTTCACCGGCTCGATCTTCGCCACCCTGCTGACGCTATTCATCGTTCCGGTGTTCTACGACCTCTTGGCCCGCTTCACGAAGTCGCCGGAGTGGACGGCGCGCCAGATCGAGGAGTATGAAACCGGCGAAAAGAACGGTGAGGGGCAAACTTCACCGGCGTAGAGCGCGTTAGGCGAAAGTGTGAGCGGTTTCGCCGCCGAACGCGCTCCCATGTAAAGAACGAGCCTGTTTATCCGGTTCAGATATTCATCTGAACCGGACAGGCTCGGCCGGTGAGGAAGCATGGCCGATGGCTCCCTGACGGCGAGGCGGCAGGAAATAGCTCTGCTGCGCCGTCTCGAGGAACGGATTCTCTGGTTGGCGGCGTGGACCATCCACAACGCCAACCACCTCCGGGAAAGCCGTGACGGCCTGAAGGTCGGCGGCCACCAGGCGTCCAGCGCCTCGATGACCACCCTGATGACGGCGCTCTACATGAAGGCGCTGCGGCCGCAGGACCGGGTGGCGGTCAAGCCGCACGCCAGCCCCGTCTTCCACGCCATCCAGCATCTGTTCGGCCGCCAGAGCCTGGACAATCTGAAGCGCTTCCGAGCACTGGGCGGGGCCCAATCCTATCCCTCGCGGACAAAGGACGTGGACGACGTCGACTTCTCGACCGGCTCGGTGGGCCTGGGCGTGGCCATGACCGCCTTCGCCTCGCTGACCCAGGACTACCTGGCCGCGCGGGGCGCGGTGAAGCCCGAGCGCATGGGCCGGATGATCTCGCTGCTGGGCGACGCCGAGCTGGACGAGGGCAACATCTACGAGG
Source organism: Caulobacter sp. P4_E5 (assembly GCF_056401555.1). Classification (NCBI taxonomy): domain Bacteria; kingdom Pseudomonadati; phylum Pseudomonadota; class Alphaproteobacteria; order Caulobacterales; family Caulobacteraceae; genus Caulobacter; species Caulobacter sp. P4_E5. Next base: position 8,144 of record NZ_JBFUJD010000008.1, on the reverse strand, counting down.
CCCTGATCGAGGCCTGCAAGCACGACATCCGCAACACCTGGTGGATCGTCGACTACAATCGCCAGAGCCTGGACGCGACCACCCAGGACCGGATGTTCACCCGCTATGGCGAGATCTTCGAGGCCGCCGGCTGGACGGTGGAAACCCTCAAGTGGTCCAAGCGCCAGCGCGAGGCCTTCGCCAAGCCGGGCGGCGAAAGGCTGCGGGAATGGATCGAGACCGCGCCCAACGACCTTTTCTCGGCCCTGACCTATCAGGGCGGAGCGGCGTGGCGCGAGCGGCTGTCCGCCGATCTGGAGGGCAGTCCCGACACCTTGGCCCTGATCAAGGGCTACAAGGACGTCGACCTAGCCGAGCTGATGACCGAGCTGGGCGGCCACTGCCTGGAGACGCTGCTGGAGGCGTTCGAGAAGGCGGGGCAGGACGACCGGCCGCGCTTCTTCATAGCCTACACCGTCAAGGGCCTGCGCCTGCCGTTCCAGGGCCACAAGGACAACCACGCGGGCCTGATGACCCCGGCCCAGATCGCCGAGCTGCGCGAGCGCCTGGGCGTGGTCGAGGGCGAGGAGTGGGACCCGCTGTCGGGCCTGTCAGCCGCCGAGCGCACGGCGCTGAAGGGCCTGATCGCTCGCGCCCCGTTCGCCGCCGAGGTCGAGCGCCAGCACGTCGCCCCGACGATCGCGACGCCGACCGCCGACGAGTTCTTGGTCGCCGTGACCGGCGGCAAGAACGATAGCGAGCAGTCGACCCAGGCCGCGTTCGGCAAGGTGATGTTCGAGATCGCCGCCCGCAAGGACGAGTTCGGCGGCCGGGTGGTCACCACCTCGCCGGACGTCACGGTCTCGACCAATCTGGGCGGCTTCGTGAACCGGCGGGGCGTGTTCCAGCGCCGCGCCCACGAGGACGTCTTCAAGCGCCGCCGCATCCCCTCGGCCCAGGTCTGGTCCAAGGCCGAGACCGGCCAGCACGTCGAACTGGGCATCGCCGAGAACAACCTGTTCATCGCCCTGGCCGCCCTGGGCCTGACCGCGCCGCTGTTCGGCGAGCGTCTGTTCCCGGTCGGCACCCTCTACGACCCGTTCATCGCTCGAGGCCTCGATGCGCTGAACTACGCCTGCTACCAGGACGCCCGCTTCCTGCTGGTCGCCACGCCCTCGGGCCTGACGCTGGCCCCCGAAGGCGGCGCGCACCAGTCGATCAACGCCGCCGTCATCGGCATGGCCCAGCCGGGCCTGGACACCTACGAGCCTGCCTTCGCCGACGAGACTGCGGTGCTGATGGCCCACGCCTTCGAGCGCATCCAGGCCAAGGACGGCGCCTCGACCTATCTGCGCCTGTCGACCCGCGTGATCGCCCAGCCCGAGCGAACGGACGACGCCTGGCGCCAGGGCGTGGTCGAGGGCGGTTATTGGCTGAAGGCTCCCGCGCCCGGCGCGCGTCTGGCGCTTGTCTATAGCGGCGCCTTGGCCCCCGAGGCCCTGGCGGCGTTCGAGGCCTTGGTCGAGGACATGCCCGAGGCGGGTCTCCTGGCCGTAACCTCGGCCGACGTGCTGCACCGGGACTGGACCGCCGCCGGCCGCGCGCGCTGGACGGGGGAGGGCGCCCAGGGCGTTCCAAGGGCCTCCACGATCGAAACCCTGCTGGCCCCGCTTGACCGAGACGCCGGCCTCGTGACGCTGACCGACGGCGCGCCGCTGGCGCTGTCGTGGCTGGGCTCGGTGCGCGGCCAGCGGGTGCGGGCCCTGGGCCTGGAGGCGTTCGGCCAGTCGGGCGACCTGCCGGACCTCTACGGCAAGTACCGTCTGGACGCCGAAGCGGTTCTGGACGCCTGCGCGGATCTGCTGGTTTAGGCCAAAAACCTGTCATCCCGGACAAGCGCACAGCGCGCCGATCCGGGACCGCCGGAAGCGCCGAGCTTGTGGCGGTCCCGGCTCTCCGCTCCGCTGCGGCCGGGATGACGAGAGAAAGGTTGCTTTGAGCTAAGCCGCTCAGAACCCGCCCACGATCGTCATGCCGCTCAGCAGCCCGTCGCGGAAGTGATAGGTCAGCGTCGCTCGGGTGTCGCTCCAGACATGGCCATCCGAGCTCTCGACCGAATACTGGGCCTCGACGGTCAAGGTGTCGTCGGTTTCCGCGACGACCCGGATCAGCTGGATGTTCGGCAGGATGGTCGCGAGAATGCGGGCGAAATGGCCGATGACGGCTTCTCGGCCGATCAGTGGCGGGCCGTCCTCCAGGGTGTTGGGCCACACCGCCTCGGCATGGATCAACGGCCGGATGCGCGCCAGGTCCCGCGCGTTGAAGGCGTCGTAGGCCTTGATCAGCATGGCTTGCGGCGCGCTCATGGCGAGCGACCGTGGTCGTCGACGTCCTGCTCGGCGAGCAGCCCGTGCTCGAGGCGATAGCGGACGGTGATCTCGCCGTCCTGCCATAGCCCGCCGCCAAGGCCTCGGGTCACCACGTGCATTCGCGCCTTCACCCGGCCATCGGGCTCGAGCGCATGATCGATCAGCGAGATCTCGAGCCGGACGGCTTCGAACAGGCGGATGAAGTGGCCGCGGACGGCCTCGAGGCCTTCGACCTCACCGCCGTCCAGACTGTCGTCAAAGCGGGCGCTCGGCGCGTAGCAGGCCACGACGGCGTCGAGGTCGCGGGCGTTGAGCGCGCGGTGCAGCCGGCGGAGCAGCGCTTCGACCGTGTCGAAGCCCTCGTAAGGCTGCGCGATCCGATCCTCGTCGGGCGTCATGGGCCTGGATCCGGGTCTCCCGTGGAAACCACATCCATGCGCCAGAACAGGCCGTTGCGAAGCGTGTAACAATGCCGCACGCACATGTCCGACCACAGCTGGCCGGAGCGGTTCCAGACCACCTGGTTGGCGTCGACCACGATGCGGTCGTCGTCGTCCATGTGAACCTCGACCGGCGTGGTCTCCACCCGGATCGAGGCGTCGTTATAGGCCCAGTAATCGCGCACCGCCTCGGGGCTGGTCAGCATCCCGCCGCGCGTCAGGTCCGGCCATTCCAGCTGGGGAGAGACCAGGGCGCGGAACGCCTCGAAGTCGCGCCGCTGGGTGGCGTCGTAGAGGCGCTGGACCAGCGCCTCGATCTGGGGCGGGGCCGGGCGCACGGCGACCTACGGGGCCGGCTTGTAGCCCGTCTCCACCTTCAGATAGGCGATCAGGTCGACGCGGTCCTTCGGATCGCGCAGGCCGGCGAAGGTCATCTTGGTGCCCGGCATGAATTCGCGCGGGCTGGCCAGCCACTTGTCCAGGTGCTCGGCGTCCCAGGTGAAGCCGGCGGCCTTCACGGCGTCGGAATAGGCGTAGCCAGCCTTGGACCCTGCCTTGCGGCCGAACACGCCGTGAAGGTTCGGCCCCGTCAGGTCCGGGCCGCCCTCGGTGATGGTGTGGCACGAGCGGCAGAGGGCGAACTTGCTCTGGCCGTTCGAGAGGTCGCCGGTGTTGTATGGAGCGGGCAGGGCGGCCAGGGCGGCGGCCTTGTCGGCGTCGGTGGGGGCGGCCGCGGCGGGGGCGTCGGCCGGGGGCGAAGCGTCGCCGGAGCCGCCGCCGTCCTTCGAACAGGCCGAAACGACAAGGCAGAGGGCGGCCACGGCGGCCAGGTTCAACGTGCGCATGGTGGTCCCCGACTGACGTTTCGCCGCACGGTCTGCGACCGCGCGACGCATTCCAAACCCTTATAAAATCAGGGTCCCCCGCTTGTCACGGAACAATGTTCCTTAAGAGAGGTCGAAGCGGGGCCCTGCGACAATCGTCGGTATCTACGTGATTCTTCTCGTGAAAAGTGAAATCGCAAACCGTGGGTCTGCACATAAACATTTGACGGTTGTTAACCATAAATCTTACCCATTTCTCACGGAGCGGGCTGGCTCCGGTTTGGGCTGGGAAACAAGATCATGGACTGGAGCGAAGAACGCACCGCGACGCTGAAGAAGCTGTGGCTCGAGGGCCTCAGCGCCAGCCAGGTGGCGCGTCACCTGGGCGGCGTCAGCCGTAGCGCGGTGATCGGCAAGGTGCACCGTCTGGGCATCACCGTCCGCGAGACTCCCGTCCGTCAGCGCATCACCACCGCCCGCGCCCCGACGCGGATCCAGGCTCGTCAGCGGCCGACCCGCGAAACCACCGCCGCCCCGCACGTCGCCCCGCGCTTCGAGCGCATCGAGGAGGGCCTGCTGCCGACCTCGGGCATCCTGGGCCTGGGCGCCCACTCGTGCCGCTGGCCGATCGGCCATCCCGAGAACGACGACTTCGGCTTCTGCGGTCGTCCCAAGACCAATGCTCGCGGATCGTATTGCGAGCAGCACAGCCAGGGCGCCTTCCGCCGCCTCGGCTCCAGCAAGGCCGTCGAGGCCTGGGCGCTCAAGGGCCTGAAGGAACGCGTCCAGCCTAGCCTGGCCTGAACGCCGTCCAAGCCTTCCATCGACATTCCCTCATCCTCGAGATCACCGAGCCGAAACCCATGAACATGGTCCTGATCGAGAACGCCGCCGGCAGCAGCCAAGTGATCACCATCATCGAGGAGTTCGCCGGCCACTCGGTGTCGCGCGATCTCAACCCCGGCGACCACGCCCGCATCCCGGTCACCCAGTTCAAGTCGATCACCGTGCGCGAGACCTATCCGGATGACTGGTTGACCCGCGCCCGCACCCGCAACCGCGCTTCCGCCGACGCTTGAAGGTCGCCCCATACGGGTCAAATTCCCGCATAAATTGAAAGAGATGACCCCGCGAAGCCTTTCGCGGGGTTTTTCGTTTCCAGAGCCGACACCGCAGATTGCGTGGTCGTTAGCCTTGTGACACACAGATCGCCGTTTTGTGGGGGCGGAACAAATTATGCGTGAGGGGGACAAGCGCGAAGGGGGCAGGCGCGCTGACGTGGTCGACGACCACGCGCTGCCATTGCCGAGCTATCTCAGTTACCTGCTGTACCAGACCGAGCAGCATCGCCGCGCCGTGGCGGCGGACCTGCTGGCCCAGCACGGCCTGACCTTCGCCAAGTGGGTGGCGATGATCTCGCTGCGCCGGTTCGGCGACCTGTCGATGACCCGGCTAGCCAAGCTGGCGGCCACCGACCGCACGACGCTGACGCGTTCGGTCGACAGCCTGATCGCCGACGGCCTGGTGGCGCGCGAGGCCTCGGCCAGCGACCGCCGCATCGTCGTCGTCTGCCTGACCGACACCGGCCGCATCCTGTTGGAGAAGATCCGCGCCGAGATCCGGCCGCTGAACCGCGAGATATGCTCGAACCTGACCACGGAAGAGCAGGCGGCCATGACCCTGTACCTGCAGAAGATGCTGGCGGGCCTGATCGTCGAACCGGACTGGAAGCAGGACGTCATCGCGTTCTCGACGCCGGCGCCGCCGGAGACGGCCTAGATCTCGAAACGCCCCCACCGTCTCGTCGCCTATCGGCGCCGATCCACCTCCCCGCTACGCAGGGGAGGAAGGTTTCCTCCTCACCCGTGAAACGGGGGAGGTGGCGCGATGCGGATACGCAGCGCGACGGAGGGGGCGTTCAGAGCCTAGTCGTCGCCGCGAGGCTTCCCACGCATCGACTTCACGGTCGCGCGCTTGGTCTTGCCCTCCAGCCGCTTCAGCTTGCTGGAATAGGTCGGCTTGGTCGCCTTGCGGGGCTTGGGCTTCTCGGTGGCGCGGCGGATCAGCTCGACCAGGCGCTCCAAGGCGTCCTGGCGGTTCATCTCCTGCGAGCGGGAGCCTTGCGAGAACAGGATCAGCACGCCGTCCAAGGTCAGGCGGCTGCCGGCCAGGGTCTCCAGCCGCGCCTTGACGTCCTCGGGCAGGGCGGGGGAGTTGCGGACGTCGAAGCGCAGCTCGATCGCCGTCGAGGTCTTGTTGACGTGCTGGCCGCCGGGCCCCGAGGCGCGCGTGGCCTTCCAGACCAGCTCGTCCTCGTCGATCCGCAGCCAGGAGGTGATCTCGATCATCGCTGAACCCGCCTGGCCTTGACCACCAGCTGGTCCAGCGCCTGCAAGAAGCGCGAGCGGTCGGCGTTGGCGAAGGCGGCGGGGCCCTTGGTGACCTCGCCCATCGAGCGCAGGTGCTCGCCGATCGAGCGCGAGGCCAGGGCCGAGCCGATCATGTCGGCCGAGAACACCCGGCCGTTCGGGGCCAAGGCCGCGCCGCCGGCCTTCAGGACCCGGTCGGCCAGGGGGATGTCGTTGGTCACCACCACGTCGCCGGGACCGCAGCGCTCGGCGATCCAGTCGTCGGCGATGTCGGGGCCCGCATCGACCACCACCTGCTCGATCACGGGCGTCAGCGGCACGCGGATCCAGCTGTTGGACACCACGAAGGTCTTGAAGCCATGGCGGGCGGCGACCTTGTAGCACTCGTCCTTCACGGGACAGGCGTCGGCGTCGATGAAGAGGGTGGCGGCCATCGCCCTAATCTCTGAAAAACGGGACCTGAGCGAACGTTCGGGAAATGGTGCCGGCTGCAGGAATCGAACCCGCGACCTTCGGTTTACAAAACCGCTGCACTACCGCTGTGCTAAGCCGGCTTGCCCGGCGATCGCCGGACGGGCGTCTTCCTTAGCGAGGCGAGGGGACGTGGGCAATGGCCTCGGAGGCTGACGCCTTGCGCTCGTCCCGGGCGCTCGCTATCTCGGTCGCGCAACCGGGGGTGGTTTGAAGTGCGCAAGCGTACATGGGCGGCGGTCATTGTCGCCGGGATAGCGGGCCTGGCCGCCGGCCTGTACGGTTGGAAGGCCTACCAAGCCGACTGGGCGCGCCGTAACCCCGAGGCGGCGCGGATCGCCCGCTACGAGCGGATCTTCGACGTCGCCTGGAAGACGGTCGACGAAAAGTACTACGACCCGAAGTTCGACCATGAACGTTGGCGCAAGATCCGCGACGTCTACCGGCCACGGGTCAAGGCGCAGACCTTCGAGATCGCGTTGTACGTCAATGTGCTGCACAACATGCTGCAGCAGGCGGGAACGTCGCACGTGGYGGTGCTGCCGCCGCCGACCCCGTTGATGACATCCAATAACGGCCAAGTCGCGACGGCGCCGCGGCCGAAGAACGAGGGCTGCCCGGACGCGGCCAATAGAAGCGATTTCGGCTTCAACTTCACCGAGGTGCGTCGTCGGGGCGGGTCGGTCACGCTGGTGGACGCCGTGCGGCGCGGAAGCCCGGCCGAGCGGCTCGGGATCGCGCCGGGCGACCGCCTCCAGAACTTCGCCACGACCAATCCACGCGACGGCTGCCCGCACGCCACCGTGATCTTGAGCCGGGGTGGCTCGTCCCACCAGGTCGAGTTCGACCTGGAGCGGGGCGGAAGGTCCGATCCGCGAGCCCGCGCCGACCTTCCCAGCGGCGTTCGCGTGCTGCGGTTCGACGCGTTCGACAAGGCGTCGGTCGCTTGGCTGGCGCGCAACCTCGCCGACCCGTCCCCGCGCGGCATGATCCTGGATCTGCGGAGCAATAGCGGTGGCCTGGTGACGGCGCAGGTCGAGATCTCCAGTTATTTCCTGGAACCTGGAACGAGCCTGGGCCGCTCGGTCGCGCGTCACAAGACCCGCTCCTCCGTCACGCGCCAGTCCTCGATGCGATATGACGGACCGCTGGTGGTGTTGATCGGTCCGTCAAGCGCCAGCGCCGCCGAGATCACGGCCTACGCCCTGCGATACCACCGCCGGGCCCGCCTGATCGGCGCCGAGACCGCCGGCGCGGTGCTGGCCGCCCGAAGCTATCCACTGCCGGGCGGAGGCTTCGTCGACGTCGCCGTGGCCGACTACCTCACGCCCGATGGCCGCCGTCTCGAAGGCGTCGGCGTCAAACCTGATCTGCCGATCGCCCAGACCCTGGAGGCCGTCCGCGCCGGCCGCGACCTGCCACTGGAGGCGGCCGAGCGGACGCTGCTGGAGGGGCGTTGGCGACCGTAAGCTCGTCGGAGCGCGGGTGTTGAACCCCTCTCTCTTTGAGAGAGGGAGGGGCCCGCGCCGTAGGCGTGGGAGGGTGAGAGGTTAGGCGAAGCCGGTGGGTGATTTCGCGCATCTCACTGAGTTTTCAGGATTTATCGGTGAGCGGTGTAACCACTCACCCTCCCATGCTGCGCATGGGCCCCTCCCTCTCTCTCAGAGAGAGGGGTGATGCGAACCACGAGCG